>CAZCEB010000001.1:0-24357 GCA_964497305.1 uncultured Muribaculaceae bacterium
TGGTTCAACCTCAAATAATGCGGCTCGTGCCAATGCTCGTTCTTTATTAAACATATAAATTCTACCAACACATGGAACGTAGCGAATATATTTTTGGAATACGTGCTGTCATCGAAGCAATAGATGCAGGAAAACAAATTGATAAAATATTCATAAGAAAAGACCTTCAAGGAGAACTTGTCGGTGAGCTATTTGAATTAATTAAATCTCATCGCATAGTTACACAACGAGTTCCCATTGAGCGTATAAATAAAATTACACGCAAAAATCATCAAGGCGTCGTTGCTATCTTATCAGCAGTAACTTATTACTCTCTTGATAATATTGTTCCACAACTTTATGAAGATGGGTTATTACCATTTATTGTTGTACTTGATGGGATTACAGATGTACGTAATTTTGGAGCAATTGCACGTACATGCGAATGTGTAGGCGCAAATGCAATTGTTATTCCTGAACGAGGTAGTGTAAGTGTAAATGCCGATGCAGTAAAAACATCAGCGGGTGCATTACATCACATTCCTGTGTGTCGAGAACGAAATATCATGAGTGCAGTAAGATTTCTGAAAGATAACGGATATCAAATTGTTGCTGCTTCAGAAAAAGCCGAAATTAATTACACTCAAGCTGATTATACTACTCCTATTGCACTTGTAATGGGAGCTGAAGATGTTGGTGTTTCATCTGAAGTAATCAGACAGTGCGATACATTTGTATCTATCCCAATGTTTGGCAATATAAGTTCTCTAAATGTATCAGTAGCAGCAGGAGTCATGATGTATGAAGTAGTGCGTCAACGACTTGCCGCAGACATGGACGTAATATAATTTAAACTAACGATATACAATAAAATGGCAAAATTAGGCTCAGTAATGACCTCTGTTGGTCGCAAAGCATTATTATTAGGAAGTGGAGAATTAGGTAAAGAAGTTGCTATTGAACTTCAGCGATATGGTGTTGAAGTTATTGCATGTGATAAATATGCCAATGCTCCGGCTATGCAAATAGCCCACCGCTCACATGTTTTTAACATGCTTGACGGCAATAAACTACGTGAAATAATTGAATTAGAGAAACCTGATCACATCATTCCTGAAGTTGAAGCCATCGCAACTCCAGTTTTGAAAGAATTAGAGGCTGAAGGATATAATGTAACACCGACAGCTAATGCAGCATGGCTAACAATGAATCGTGAAGGAATTCGCCGTCTTGCTGCAGAAGAACTCGGAGTAAAAACATCTCCTTATCGTTTTGCATCTGACTATGATGAATTCAAAGCGGCAGTAGAAGAAATTGGAATACCTTGCGTCGTAAAACCCATTATGAGTTCTTCCGGACATGGACAAAGCGTAATCAAAACTGAAAACGATATTGAAAAATCTTGGAAAATAGCACAAGAAGGTGGTCGCGCAGGAGCAGGTCGTGTTATTGTTGAAGGTTTTGTAAATTTTGACTATGAAATAACATTATTAACTGTTCGTAGTTGCTCTGGTACTACATTCTGCGCGCCTGTAGGACACATTCAAATAGATGGAGACTATCGCTATTCATGGCAACCACAGGCAATGAGCGACAAAGCTCTTGCTTCGGCTCAAGAAATTGCTAAAAAAGTAACAGATGCACTTGGTGGATATGGCATATTTGGGGTGGAATTGTTTATTCAAGGCGATACTATAATATTTAGTGAAGTTTCTCCACGTCCACATGATACCGGTATGGTTACAATGATATCACAAGATCTTAGCGAATTTGCACTACATGCTCGCGCATTACTTGGACTTCCTGTGCCATCAATTCGTTTCCTCGGTCCTTCTGCATCACGTGCAGTTGTTGTTGAAGGAGACACCGACAAAATTGAAATGGATAACCTTGAACAAGTTCTTGCGGAACCAGGGGTACAGATGCGTATTTTTGGCAAACCAGAAATAAACGGACATCGACGCATGGCTGTTATCCTTGCAACAGATGAAACAGTTGAAGCAGCACGCGAAAAAGCTGAACGTGCTTACAATGCACTCCGTATTAATGTATTACCTCGATAACTTCATTATCATATATATAAATGACAAAGGAGCTGTATATTATTCAGCTCCTTTATTCTTTTTATACTCAATTAATTAAAACTTATACCCAACGCTTAAAACTAACTGGTTATTGTTATCTTTAATTTTTGCCGAATTTGATCGTTCTGTAACCTCATAGTCATTCATCATTTCATTAAATTCTCCAAATGATGAGAATGCACGATATTCACTCTTGCGTGTTTTATGAACATATGCCATATCAATATAAAATCCTTTATAACGATATCCACAACCGGCAGTTATATATTGAATAGAACTGTCAAAAGTATAAGCCGGATTAGTTCCTAATGTATTTGTTCCAGATGTATATATATATATATCATTATCTATTGCAACATCTTTTGCCGGAGATGATTGATAACTATAGCCTGCCCTTAAACTAAATGATGGTGTTACACGATACTCTCCTCCAAGACGAATTATGTGAGATGCTTGATAATAATTGTCTATATCATCACTTTCTGCATAATATTCATTCCCATCAGGATCAGAGACTCTCATACTATTATAACCAACATATTCATAGTCCATGCTCAAAATACCACGTCCACCGATTACTCCTGCGGCACTCAAAATTAGACGCCATGGAGTTCGCAAGTCATAATCGTAATATCCATCGTCAACTTCTACATATCCCTCTTTTGTTGCAATAGTTTGGATATCACCTGTTAGAGCTTCGACTTCCTTTGCGTAACTATATTTTATTCCGGCATAAGCCTCATGTTGAAGGTCATAGAACGTTGGAGTATGAACTGCAATTCCAAGTCGCAACTCATTGATTGGCTTAAATATCAAACCAGCTTTGAAATTAAAGCCATTACCTCTCACATGTTGATAATTACCTAATTCATACCACCCATTTCCTGTTGTTGTACCTATTTCATCTCCATTTTCATTAGCATTTACAACGCGAGCACCTGTTAACTCCTCATCATAATAAGCTGCGGAGGTAAAACTAATATCTGTAAAACCAAATCCAATACCCCAATAGAGAGTATTCATTATATTTCCACCAAAATTAATGCTATATTCATCAACATATCCTTTTTCTCGCACATCAAACGTTGCATTACCTCTTGTTCCATCTTGATACATTCCATCATAGGAACTATTTCCATTAGGATGAATCATATATGCATCATAAGCCAAAATACTCAGCCATGGAGCATAAGAATCATAATAACTCATATTTAATTCTCCTTCGTCCCATCCATTTGTAAAATTTGCCACATAATTGCTCATTGATGTATTTAAATGTGGTATATATCCTCTATATTTTCTGTCAAATGATGCAACTCGATTAAATGAAGCTCCCCAAGTAAAATATGGCATCACTTCACTATCTAATTTTACAGCACCAACATATCCAAAATTATTGCATGTAAATTTTGTTTGATCTGATTTCATTGTACTCCCCATTGAATTAGTCTTTGTTCCCTGGAAATCAAGATTTAAAGACATTCCTATCTCACTTGAACGATAGACACCGATACCCGCCGGATTTTGATTTAATGTAGACAAATCTCCACCGAGAGCTCCAAAAGCTCCTGCCATAGACATAAATCGTGCCGTACCCTTTAAATCGGATTGAGAAAGCTGATATGCGTCAATCGCACTTTGTGCAACTGCTATCATTGGGCATATTCCTACTAAAGCTATAATAATTGACTTTTTCATAATTGCAACATTTTAGAATTAATTTATAACCGATGATTAATTAATGGCGACCACCACGTCTTCCACCACTACTTCGACCTCCTCCACTATAGCCACTGCTTCGAGAACTTCCTGATGATGAGCGATAAGAACTTCCTCTATTGCCACTATTTGATGGGCGAGAGTATCCATCATTTCTTGTACCGGAATTTCTATTACCCGAATTTGAAACACTTGAGTCCCTATTTGACTGGCGACGCCCTGATGATACCGAAGAGCCTTTTGAACTTTCTCCACTTGGGCGATAATATCCGCTGTGTCGTGAAGGAGTACCTCCCGGACGGCGACCCGGTTCATAACGTCCTCCCGGGCGAGATGGACGATAGGATGGTCTTGATGGATAATGAGGTACCGGTCTTACATAATGAGGGGGATAATATCCCGGATACCAAGATGGACCCCAATAGTTATACCAACTCCAATATGGTGAGTAGTACCATGATGGACCATACCAAGAATCATAATACCAAGGTGAATGCCATGACCAATACCATGAACTATAAGGATAACTCCAATATGTAGGCGTATTTACATATATATTAATCTCAGCCGGTTGCTCTTGAGAACTATAATAATAATCTTTTAATTCAGCATCATTTGAGCCACTCACAACCGAAGGGTTATAGAATCTCTCAATTCTACGAGTATATGTAAAATCTTCTGTTGCAATTGAGTCTATCAATGCTGTTCCTGAGTAATTCTCAACTCCACGTCTATTATATTCATCTACATCACGTGTTGATGTACCATTGATTGAATATGTATCTGCAGCAGGATAATCATCATCATAATAATATGATGTTGAGTTATTCCGTATAGTAGTTTTTTTTGTCTGTTGTTTCTTTTCTACTTTCTTTTCCTTCGAAGCATCATAATATATGTCATCGTCATAGTAACTTTGAGCGGTCATAAAATTACCCCAACCAGCCAAAACTATAAATAACATTAAATTTCTAACGTTCATCATAATTCTTCTTGTTTTAGATTTCATTTTGTATCAAGTAAACTATTAATTGGACATAACATCCAACTAATAGTTTAATCTTTATCATACAAATCTAACACAAAAATATTGATTTTAGGCTTAAATGTCCAATTTATAACATTAATAAGAACATATTTAACAATTACGGATATCGAGTATATAAAATTTATTTTTCACTCCTTTTTATCTGGTTTCATTTCAAATGAGGAAGATACAAGAGTAATGCCCCAATATATAAATGCCAACGAGATCAAAGTACTTACCATTATTATATCCTCAAAATATCCGGCTCCAATGAAAAAGAATCCAATAAACATCATCAACATTCCATTTAGCAACCTTATCCACCAAAATTTATATTGACGTATTAATATTGATTCTATAACTGATGTTGCACCCCAATAAATGAATACTATTGCCAAAAAATAAGGCAACATTACTTCTGCCAACGCGATACGATCAACCAGCATAAATCCAATAAATATATTCAATATTCCACCGACAAACCACCAACCCCATCCACGTGGACGATTACGACCCGTTGCAATCAGCAATTGTACAACTCCGGTACCTACAAGCATCCATCCAAACAACAATGACGCAACGACATAGCCTTCTGCCGGCAAAATCCAATAAGCCATTCCACACACAACCATTAAAATACCTACTAACATTATTGCCCACCAATATTTTGACTGGCAAAGTTTCTTTAAATTCATAGCATCCATAATTTTTATAATTTAAACTTGATTTTGGTTTATCAATAAAACAATCATTTCACATTTTTGTTGAATACTATTGAAAAACAACATATTTTTATAAAAACATGGAACTATGAAAAAGACATTTTTTATTACAATGTGCTTGATGTCTTTTTTGCTTATCAATGCAAAAACATCAGATGAAATTCAACTTGATTCATTAAAAAACAGCCATCAAATTGTATTTATTGGAGATGGAGATAATCCACACAAAGACTCAATACGGGCAATGGTAGATATGTTCTATATGGACCAATTTCGCCATTTTCAAGATCCTCGAGCTCCATATTTTTTATTCATGAGTAAAGATAGCCAATTAGCGATGGGTATAGGAGGAGTTGTTCGTATGCGTGGTTGGTATGATTGGGGAGGAATTATTCCTTATAATGGATTTATCCCTTATGCGATTTCAGTTCCTCGAGACAATATAAATCGTAAAAAAATAAGTACTACGCCCGCAGGAACGGCTCTATTTTTTCGAGTAATCGGTCGTAATCACACTCTCGGAGACTATCAATTATACATAGAAACCAATTTTGATGGCTATAATCAAGTGGGAATGAAATTAAAGAAAGCTTATGCAACGGTCAATGATTGGACCATAGGATATGCCAACTCTACATTTGGGGACCCGGCAGCATTTCCTCCATTAATTGACGCTCAAGGTCCACAAGCCGAAATTCAAACGACTGCCGTACTCGTTCGATGGATGCACTCCTTTGATAAAAATTGGACAGCTGCTGCATCTATAGAAACACCGCAATCTCAAATTGGATACGACAACGAGACCACAGGAAAACTCAATGATTGGGCTCCAAATATTGCTGCATTTGGACAATTTGGGTGGGGACATAATGAACACATACGACTATCAGGAATTATGCGAATCCTTCCCTATCAAGATATTATAAATAATACCAACGAAAAATGCATTGGATGGGGATTACAACTTAGTTCAATATTTCGTCCGGCAGATCCATTAACAGTATATGCAACCGTAAATGCAGGACGAGGATATGGCAGCCTCACAGGCGACTTGATAATGACAAATTTTGATTTAATAAATAATCCCAACCAACCGGGAGATATGTATGCACCATCATCATGGGCATGGTATGGAGCCTTACAATATCACATACGCCCCAATTTGTTTGTAAGTGCGACCATCGGACAAGAGCGCTTTGCACCATCTCATTCTATTGATCCTTCTACATATAAATATGGCCTTTATAGCGCGATGAATATATTTTGGGACATAACCCCCCGGGTACAAGTAGCAGCCGAAGTCAATCTTGGAAAACGACAAAATTTCAATGGAGACCACAACTATGCTCGTCGCGCTTGCCTCATGACTCAATTCTCCTTCTAAATTATATTATTAAATCTTCAATGAACAATTATCTTGAAATTATTGCTATTTATACAGGAATTTTGTAACTTTGCGGTCGCTTTTTAGCATCCCGTGTGATGGGAAATTAAGGAGCATTATTTTTCACTTAATTTTTAGTAACACATTTAATTAAAAAACAATGAAAGTATTTCAATTGGCTGCTGAGCCTCGTACTGATCTTGGCAAAAAAGCAACAAAAGCTCTTCGCAACGAAAACAAAATTCCTGCAGTTCTTAATGGTGGGGAACTTGTAAATCTTCCTTATTCAGGAACTCTTAAAGCTGGAGAAAAAGTAGTAGAAATCGCAAATGGCAAAGGTCTTATCACTACAGACCTCGTTGTTTCTCTTGATTCTGTTCGCAAACTTATTTACACTCCTGATATTTTTGCTATCGAACTTACTGTTAATGGAGAAAAGAAAATGGCTGTTCTTAAAGACATCCAATTCCATCCTGTAAAAGATTCTATTCTCCACATCGATTTCCTTGAAGTAAATGACAAGAAGCCTGTAACTATTGAGGTTCCTGTTAAACTTGAAGGTCACGCAGAAGGTGTTAAAGCCGGTGGTAAGTTGACATTATCAATGAAGAAAATCAAAGTTAAAGCAATTTATAGCAATATTCCAGAACGCGTAGTTATCAATGTAGATAACCTAGGTCTTGGTAAATCTCTTCAAATCGGAGAACTTAATTTCGAAGGTCTTGAATTGATGAATGCTAAGAATGCTGTTGTATGTGCAGTTCAGTTGACTCGCGCCGCTCGTGGTGCTGCTGCCGCTGCTGCTAAAAAATAATAAATGAATGAAATATCTAATTGTGGGGCTTGGTAATATCGGTGATGAATACCGTAATACTCGCCACAACATAGGTTTTAAAATATTGGATGCCTTTGCTGAGGCATCCAATATTTCTTTTGCAACTGAACGATATGGCGATATTGCTCGCGTTCGAGTAAAAAACAAACAATTAATATTACTCAAGCCATCAACATATATGAACTTGAGCGGCAATGCTGTGCGTTATTGGAAAGAGAAAGAAGGAATTGAGCTTAACCACATACTCATACTTGTTGATGACCTTGCTCTACCATTTGGTACTATACGCATAAAGGGACAAGGTAGTGATGCTGGACACAACGGACTAAAAAATATTGCAGAAATGCTTGGCACTAGCGCATACCCACGCTTACGATTCGGAATAGGGAATGATTTCCCTCGTGGCTGCCAAATAGACTATGTCTTAGGACCATTCTCTCTTGAGGAGCGTAATAAAATGCCTGAACGATTGGATATTGCCATTGACGCAATAAAATCTTTTTGTTTAGCCGGTATTCAATTAACAATGAATACATATAACAACAAGTAAAAAAATGGCAAAAGAAGAAGAACGCATAGACAAATGGCTATGGGCAATGCGTATTTTTAAAACTCGTACTATAGCAACTGAAGCGTGCAAAAAAGGAAGAATCACTATTGGTGATTCAGAAAACGGAGTCATTACAAAACCATCACGAACCATTAAGGTTGGAGATATTATAAATGTACGCAAGCCACCCATCACCTATACGTTTAGAGTTAAAGCCCTAACTGAAAACCGTTTAGGAGCAAAGCTTGTTCCTGAATATTTAGAAAATATCACTCCTCAATCTCAATATGACTTACTTGAGATAGTAAAAATTAGTGGATTTATAGATAGGCGCAAAGGACTTGGTCGTCCAACTAAACGAGAAGGTCGAGAATTAGCTCGTTTTACTCAAGATATATATGATGATGGATGGGATTTTGACAATCTTGATGACGATGAATAAATTTCATCGTCATTTTTATATTTTTATAGATTCAAAAAATTGATTACGTAAATCGACATCTTTTTCAAAATCACCCATATACTCAATTGTAGTTGTTGAAGAATCTTGTTTCTCTACTCCTCGCATTTTCATACATAAATGCTGAGCATTACACACGACAATAACACCTTTTGCCAATAACGTATTATATATTTCCCTACAAACTTCAGTCGTAAGACGCTCTTGCACTTGTAATCTACGAGCATACACATCTACGACTCGAGCAAGCTTACTTAATCCTATCATATTCCCATTTGGGATATAACCAATTGAAATGCGACCAAAGAATGGGAGAATATGATGTTCACAAAAAGAATAAAACTCAATATCTTTTACAATAACCATCTTAGACCCAGCATATTCAAAAATTGCTTGATGCATTACTTCTGTTGGATTTTGACGATAACCATTTGTTGCATAGTATAATGCCTTTGCCGCTCTTAATGGTGTTTTCCTTAAACCCTCACGCGCAACATCTTCACCTAAAAGTTCTATAATATTTTCAAAATGAGCTGCTATCTTGTTAATAACATCATTATCGTATTGGATATCCATTTAATAGTCTATTCTTTATCAATATAATTTATTCTATCTCTCACGACACGAATTTCTTTGCTAAACGAAGGAAATTCCTCTTTAAGTCTAACAACAACATCATTAGCATCTTCTGGTGTTCGAAAATCGCCTACTCTGAGTCTCCAAAATGGAGCATTGTAGATTACGTATGTACGCAATTCAGGAAATTTTTCAGATATATCGCGAGCTTTATTTCTTGCTTCTACTTTTGCAGTACGAGAATTATTGTCAGAAAACACCTGAATACGATATCCTGAGATATATTGTTTTTCGACAGGGCTATTCTTTATCGTATCATCATTCTCAATTAACTTATTAAGACGAGAATTCAATTTTTCAGATTGATAAATATTGCTCTTACCACTTGACGTAATATTTTCAATAATAGACGTACTATCTTTTGCAATAACATAATTACTGCATAGAGCATAAATAACGCCCAATCCTAATGCAAATATCTTTTTTATCGTCATTGATGGTTAATATAAATAGTTAAGGCTACAAAAATACGAAAAAGATTTCTGTAGCCCTAATTATTTAGTTTGAATTTATTAATTAGAATGCATTTACAATGCCCATAAAGTCTTCAGCTTTTAGAGAAGCTCCTCCGATTAGTCCACCATCTACATTTGGTTTTGCAAAAAGTTGAGCTGCATTTGAAGGTTTACAGCTTCCACCATAAAGAATAGACGTTTCCTCAGCTACAGTTTCTCCATATTTTGCAGCAATTACACTACGAATGAATGCATGCATTTCTTCAGCTTGATCGTCTGTAGCAGTTTTTCCTGTACCAATAGCCCATACCGGCTCATATGCAAGAATGATTTTACCAAAATTTTCTGCCGAAAGTTCAAATAAAGCATCTTCAATTTGAGATTTTACAACATCAAAGTGAGTGTTATTTTCACGTTCTTCAAGCACTTCTCCAATACAGAAAATAGGAGTAAGGTTATTTTCAAGAGCCAAATTTACTTTTTCTTTTAAAATTTCAGATGTCTCACCATAATATTGACGACGTTCAGAGTGTCCAAGAATTACATAAGTAGCACCTGTTGATGCAACCATTGATGCAGAAACCTCACCAGTATATGCTCCAGATTTTTTGTCTGCACAGTTTTCTGCACTTAATCCTAATTTAGAAGAGTCAATAACAGAATTAATAGAAGCAAGATGTGTAAATGGTACACCAATAATAACTTCACACTTAGGAGTTACATTTTTCAATGCTTCGTTTACGTCTTTAGCTAAAGCAATACCTTCTTGAAGGTTTGTGTTCATTTTCCAGTTTCCTGCAACAATATTTTTTCTCATTGTTTATAAATTTATTAAAGTTATTTTTTTGATTATGCAAAGTTACACTCTTTTTCTTGGTTTACGAAATAAAAATTGCTTAACTATTAATCTAAAATAATCTATTAATAGTAATATTACCAATGCTATTACATGCAATGCTGTGATAGCAAGAAATTGCATGTGATTGTTCTCATAAAGAATCTTAAACACATCAACCTCTTGCTCTTCCATAAATAATGACGCATCAATAGACGAAAGTGTTCGTTTCCACTGTATTTTACCATCAATTAAATACACAAGTGCAATATTACCTCGAGCAATTTCTTTGACATCTGTATCCTCTATTATATATATATCATAATCTGCCATAGAAATATCTCTCCAATATTCTACGCCATGTTGATTTGTAGAAAATAACCCAACCATATTTCCGCCTCGAGCAGTTATTTTTTGATTAATTTCATTTATTAAATATGTATATGATATATCTGCTCTATCTATCTCAGGTATTAAAAGTAATAACTGTTCCCCATAATCAGAGATAATGTCATATGTAATGTCTTCGCCATATTCATCGGTTATGACAAATCGATTATCTAAATTATTATCTAATTTCTCAACTCGTTCAATATATATCCACGTACTATCCGGCAAATTATTAATATCAAAATACTCCCTAATCCCACTTTTCTCATATACAAAATATATTCCTTGATCATCATTTTTTGTAGGCAATAAACTTGTACCTATTTTATATCCTCTAAAATCAATAAGAGGTTGTGTATTATACCCAATCAAACTTATGATTATAGCATAAGATATATATATAAATATCTGTATCCATTGAATATACCTGTTAAATAATCCATTTACTTTATGATTATTAAAAGACAAATAAACCAAAAATATTGTAATAATAATATTTTTGATAAATGTACTTGAATTTGACAATTTTATAAAATCCCCAAAACACCCACAATCATCAACAGGTTCGACAACTGCGATATATAGAGTTAATGGCAACATTACCATCATTAAAGCCAATAATGACCATGAACTTGTGCGTTTTAAACTACCGACAAGCAACATTGCTCCCATAATAAACTCAAAAGAGGATATACTCAATGCTGTTATAAACACTATTGAACGTGGCTCAGGAATTCCCCATATCGTGAGATATTGCTCAATCTTATATATAAACCCCCAAAGATCAATAAATTTAGTAGTGCCCGATAAAACAAATATAGATCCTACTATAATGCGCAGGATCCATACATATGTTTTAATATGATTGTTTAAATGTAATGAAATCTTATTCATCAATACCTGATAACTTTATTATTGCAAACACTGAATAGTTAATCATATCTTTATAATTGGCATCAATACCTTCAGAAACTAATGTCTCCCCATTATTATCTTCAATTTGTTTTGTTCGAAGTAGTTTCATTAAAATCAAATCAGTATATGAATTAACCCTCATACCTCGCCATGCTTCATCATAATCATGATTTTTGGCAATCATTAATTCTTTAGTCTCTGCAACAAGCTTATCATATAGTTCTATTGCTTGTTCATTTGTCATATCTTCTGTCTCACTATGACCAAGCATTAACTGAATAAGACCTATTATACCATAATTTACTATTCCTATAAATTCAGGCAAAATGCCCTCTCCAACTTTTGATTCCCCTTTTATTTCAAGAGATCTTATGCGATTTGCCTTTATATATATTTGATCTGTTATTGATCTCGCTCTCATTATACGCCATGCGGCACCATAATCGTGTAATTTTTTTACATATAGTTCACGACAAATAGCTAACGCAGAGTCAAATTGTTTATTTGTATCTTTCATTTCTTTTAATCTTTTCACAAAGATAACAAATATTTTAATAAGAAATAGAAAAGAGGCCATTCTATTAAGAATGACCTCTTGAAATTATCAATCAAAATTATAATTGCAAATTTTCTATTCTTTTTAAATTAGCTTCATCTCCTAAATTGTAATATACATTGCGAAGATAACGCAAAGCGTCTGCTTGATTATCAGGATCTAATTCATAAGCCTTTTCAAGATAAATTACAGCTTCTTTAAATAGAGGAAATATTTGTTCATCACGCACTTTCATATATTCATTTTGTGATAATGTTGATGATGCGTCGCTTATAGCATATGCTTTTTCACAAATTTTACGACCATAGTTATATTGAGCTCTTGCAAATTCTGGTTTTAATTCAATAGCTTTTTTATAACATTCCATTGCCTTTTCATTATCCTTTTGGCTATCATATATAATACCCATTACATCATACAATTCTCCATTTTGGGGATCCAGAGTAAGAGCTTCTTCAATTGTAGCTTTTGCCTTTTCATAATCTTTAGATTCAATATATCCATTAATTACGATAGTAATATACTTGTTATCTTCTTTCCCATAATATTTAAAGGCATCAGCAGCAAGAGCATATACTACATCATTTTTCAGACTTTGAGCTGCAACACTGATTGCATAGTCATATAAATTCTTTTTGTTATATCCTTTACTACGAGCAAAGTCAAAAGCTATCAATGCGCTATCAAGACGATTTGCTTGCCATGCAGCCAAAGCTTGATTATATGCAAGTTCTCCCATAATAGAATCATGAGGGACAGTAAGACTTTTCGCAATAGTAGGATTATTTGGTAATTTTAAGAAGATATCCCACGCTGTATATGCACCTTCAAAATCTTGAGCTTCCCAAAGGAAACGCGCAGCATTATCAAAATCATTATAATGTCCTGCAATTGTTTTAATGATATCTTTAGAGTATTTTGTTTTTACTTTTCCTTTTTCGTTAATAACTGTATCAAGTGGTAATGCTGCTATATAAAAGCGATACCCATTAATTAGAGCGTCTCCGATGCTTTTTGAATCAACTGTTTGTCCAATGGATTTCTTAGCATATAGATTGTCATAACAATCAAATTCAAGTTTTCCTGCAACAAACCATGTTTGAGCATTATTTTTTGTTTCATCATTAGTAAGCGCAGGTGCTATTTGTTCACGAGCTGCTACATAATCAACATTATCACCTTTAATAGTGCGTTCTACTTCCTTTACTAAATTAATTTGGGCTGATACCGAACCTAATGTTAAAAGGCATAACCCTAAAAGACTAAATTTTTTCATAACGATAATAGTTTGTGTTAGAAAATATTGTTATTGATTAATTTTCAGTTGATGTTGTTTCTTCTGTTGTTTCAATTTCTTGACTTTCATCAATCTCATTTTCTGGTTCTGAATTAACGCAACATACTGAAGCGATATCATCATTGCGTTTTTCAAGATTAATGAGTCTCACTCCCTGTGTAGCACGTCCCATTACACGAATATCAGCGACATTAAGTCTTAAAGTAATACCTGATTTATTAATAATTACAAGGTCGTTTTCATCAGTAACACTCTTGATTGCAACAAGATTTCCTGTCTTATCTGTAATGTTTATCGTTTTAACACCTTTTCCTCCTCTATTTGTAATACGATAGTCTTCAAGTAATGAACGTTTTCCGTATCCTTTTTCAGAAATTACCATTACATTGTTTTCGGTATTTTCATTCATACAAATCATTCCGACAACGCAATCATTATCGTCATCCAATGTCATTCCTCTAACTCCGGTTGATACGCGACCCATTTCACGGACTTTGCTTTCATGGAATCTGATTGCACGACCATTGCGATTTGCTAAAATTATTTCTGAGTTTCCATCAGTTAACTCAACTTGAATTAGTTGATCTTCTTCTCTAATAATAATAGCATTTACTCCATTTGCTCTTGGTCGAGAATATGCTTCTAAACTTGTCTTCTTGATTACCCCATTTTTAGTACAGAATATCAAGTTGTGAGACGTTACAAACTCTTTATCTTCAAGACCCTTTACTCTGATAAATGCATTAACAGCATCATCAGGCTCAATATTTAGAAGATTTTGAATTGCTCTACCTTTCGCATTTTTAGCCCCTTCAGGAATATCATACACTTTGAGCCAATAACAACGTCCTTTCTGCGTAAAGAACAGCATATAATTATGCATCGTAGCATGATATATATGTTCAATAAAATCTTCATCTCGAGTATCACTACCTTTTGCT
This sequence comes from uncultured Muribaculaceae bacterium, assembly GCA_964497305.1. Taxonomy (GTDB): domain Bacteria; phylum Bacteroidota; class Bacteroidia; order Bacteroidales; family Muribaculaceae; genus RGIG4079. The sequence goes on from CAZCEB010000001.1 coordinate 14,786, forward strand.
CCTACTCCACCACGATTTTGCGCACGGAATTCAGATAATGGAGTTCGTTTGATATATCCCATGTGAGAAATTGTGATTATCATTTCATCATCGGCATAGAAATCTTCTGCATTAAAATCACCGGCAGTATAGTCTATATCGGTGCGACGTTCATCTCCATATTTTTCTCTAATTTCTACTAATTCTTCTTTTATCAAATTGCGACAAACAACATCATTATTTAGAATTTCTTCCAAATGTGCTATCAATTTCAATAAGTCTTCATGAGCTTGACGCAATTTATCTTGTTCCAGACCTGTCAATTGTCTTAATCGCATTTCGACAATAGCAGTCGTTTGAGCATCGGTCAAGTTAAATCTTGCACTAAGTCTTTCCTTAGCCTCTTCTGTTGTAGCAGAACTGCGAATTATACTAATAACCTCATCAATATTCTGAGATGCAATAATAAGCCCCTCTAGAATATGTGCTTTTTCTTGAGCCTTTCTCAATTCAAATTGAGTTCGGCGAATAACCACATCATGACGATGGTCGATAAAAGCCTGAATTAACTCTTTAAGATTTAAGATTTTTGGTCTTCCATTTACAAGAGCCACATTATTTACACTAAAGGATGCCTGCATTTGAGTCATCTTGTATAATTTATTAAGGACTACATTTGCATTTGCATCGCTTTTTAGCCTAATCACAATGCGCATACCTTTATAATCACTTTCGTCATTGATGTCAGCAATTCCATCAATTTTCTTTTCATTAACAAGATTGGCAATGTATTCGATTAATTCAGCTCTATTAACATTATATGGAATCTCTGTAACAATAATATCTTCATGATTGGCATTTGTTTCAATTTCAGCTTTTGCTCGAATAACAATGCGTCCACGACCTGTCTCAAAAGCTTCTTTTACCCCATTATAGCCATAAATTGTCCCTCCTGTTGGGAAATCGGGAGCTTTAATATATTGCATTAAATCAGGGATACTCATTTCAGGATTATCAATTAACGCGATTGTTGCGTTAATTGCCTCCGTCAGATTGTGTGGTGGCATATTTGTTGCCATTCCCACTGCAATTCCTGAAGCTCCATTTACCAAAAGATTAGGAAAACGAGTAGGCAAAACTACAGGCTCTTTTCTTGAATTGTCATAGTTAGGCTGGAAATCAACTGTATCGGAATCAATATCTTGCAACATTTCTTCTCCTATTTTATCCAATCTAACCTCTGTATAACGCATTGCTGCTGCTCCGTCTCCATCAATAGAGCCAAAGTTTCCATGACCATCAACCAGAGTATATCTTAGAGCCCATGGCTGAGCAAGGCGCACTACCGTACCATATATTGAAGAGTCTCCATGGGGGTGATATTTCCCCATAACTTCTCCTACACAATTTGCTGATTTTTTATGTGGATGATCTGAAGTATTCCCCATTTCATTCATCCCAAAAAGCACTCTGCGATGTACAGGTTTCAAACCATCTCTAACATCAGGAAGTGCACGCGACACAATAACCGACATTGAATAGTCGATATATGCCGACTTCATTTCGTTTTCAATATTGATCTTTAAAATGCGATCTTCTTCTAACATGATTTTATAATATCGTAGTTAATAATTTATTATCGGGTTACAAAAACTATATTCTACACTTTTCCCGTTTAAGGTGTTAAATATCATACAAAGATAGCAAAAAAATACATAAAACGCGATATTAAAAGTATTGCTTTTGCTTTTTTTATTATATGAATTAATCTATTTTAAATATACTTTGGCACAATAATTGCAATATAGTATCTGTCAGAAATAATATAAAACAGAATGGATATAAATTTTTCAAATATATTTAAGAATGTAATTGAAAACAGCAAAAAAGAAGCGCAGAACCATAATAGCAAAATAATTGACCCGGAACATCTGCTTCTTGCATTGTTGTCAACATCTGAATGTAAAGCAGTTGAATTAATAAAACAATCTGTCAAAGATGTTTCTATAGAAGAACTGCGCGTATCATTAAACAATGAACTTCCTACTGCATCGAATATTAATGACAGCGAAAACGATGTGGTAATTGGAGATTTAGCCAATCGCATAATAAAGCTAAGTGCGTTAGAAGCAAGAATGTTAAAAAACTCAATTGTCGATACAGAACATTTACTTCTGGCATTATTCCATAATAAAGAGGTGCTAAATATGTCATATATGCAAAATTTCACAAACGTAGGAATATCTTACGATATTTTATACAACAGATTAGTCAATGTCGCTGACACGCCCACGTTTGGCGCTGAATTTACCGATGACGATGAAGATGTCATGGAATTTGAACAATCAGAATCTCCAAAAGCGACAAAGACAACCCAAAAGGGAAATGACACTCCTGCATTGGATAAATTTGGTGTTGATTTGACCAAAGCTGCATTGGAAAATAAATTAGATGCCGTTATCGGTCGAGACACAGAGATTGAACGATTAGCGCAAATTTTAAGCCGTCGAAAAAAAAATAATCCAGTCCTAATCGGGGAACCAGGTGTGGGAAAATCCGCAATAGTTGAAGGCTTGGCCCTAAGAATCACACAACGCAACGTTCCTCGAATACTATATGACAAACGAATTATTTCGTTGGATATGGCATCTATTGTTGCCGGGACAAAATATCGTGGTCAATTTGAAGAACGCATTAAAGCCGTCATAGACGAATTGGCTAAGAACAAAAATATAATTCTATTTATCGATGAATTACACACCATTGTAGGTGCTGGAAACGCATCAGGCTCAATGGACGCTGCTAATTTATTAAAACCTGTGTTAGCTCGAGGTGAACTTCAATGCATAGGCGCCACAACACTTGATGAATATAGGAAAAATATCGAAAAAGATGGCGCACTCGAACGTCGTTTTCAAAAAATCTTAGTAGAGCCTACAACAGCCGAAGAAACTCTTGAGATACTCAAAAATATAAAAGATAAATACGAAGAACACCACAATGTAATATACACTCAAGAAGCCATTGAAGCATGTGTCAGTTTAACTGCTCGCTACATTAGTGACAGGACATTCCCTGATAAAGCTATTGATGCGATGGATGAAGCTGGCTCTCGTATGCACTTAATGAATCTTTCCGTACCAAAAGAAATTGAAGATATTGAGAAAAAAATTGAATATGCAAATTCTAAGAAATTAGAAGCCGCACATTCTCAAGACTTTGAAATGGCTGCATCCTACAGAGACAAAGAACAAATTCTCAAGCACGAATTAAGTCTTGCACAAAAACAATGGGAAGAAGAGATGATTAAACAACGAGAAATCGTTGATGATGAAAAGGTTGCAGAAGTAATCGCAATGATGACAGGTGTTCCAGTTCAACGAATAGCCCAAGCTGAAGGCAAACGTCTTAGAGAGATGGGAACAATATTGAAAAGCGCAGTCGTTGGTCAAGATGAGGCTATAACAAAAATAGTCAAAGCAATCCAACGCAATAGAGTAGGTTTAAAAGACCCAAACAAACCGATTGGGACATTTATGTTTTTAGGACCTACCGGAGTAGGAAAGACTCATTTGGCAAAAAAATTAGCTGAATATATGTTTGACTCCGTCGATGCTTTGATTCGTGTCGATATGAGCGAATTTATGGAAAAATTCTCCGTTTCTCGTCTCGTTGGAGCACCTCCGGGATATGTAGGATATGAAGAAGGCGGACAATTGACTGAGAAAGTACGTCGACGCCCCTACTCTGTTGTATTGTTAGATGAAATAGAAAAAGCTCATCCCGATACTTTCAATCTATTACTGCAAGTGATGGACGAAGGTCGTTTGACCGATAGCCTCGGGCGAAAAGTGGATTTTAAAAATTCAGTTATAATAATGACATCTAACATTGGAACACGTCAACTAAAAGACTTCGGAAGTGGTATTGGATTCAGCACCAAGACAATCGATAAAGAATACTCACATGGAGTATTAATGAAAGCATTAAACAAAACTTTCTCCCCTGAATTTTTAAATCGAATTGATGATATTGTAGTATTTGACAATCTCGATCGAGATGCAATATTTAAAATAATAGATATAGAATTAAAAGGATTCTACAATCGCATTAATGAATTGGGATATAAATTAAATATCTCAGACGAAGCTAAAGATTTTATCGCTGAAAAAGGATATGACATTCAATATGGAGCACGCCCTCTTAAACGAGCAATACAAAAATATCTTGAAGATGAGATTGCCGAATTGATTTTAGATAATACGATAAATCCCGGGAGCGAAATTTTTGTAAATGTGAATGAGAATAAAGACAATATTATTGTTGAAGTAAAATAATAAAAAACATATAAAGACATGCAAAAAGGAACAATTGGAGTAACCACCGAAAACATTTTTCCGGTCATCAAAAAATTCTTATATAGTGATCATGAAATTTTCCTTCGTGAATTAGTTTCAAACGCAATTGATGCAACACAAAAATTAAAAACATTAGCTTCTGTTGGAGAAATTAAAGGTGAACTTGGCGAACTTAATGTAAAAGTTTCGGTTAATAAAGACAAAGGGACTCTTACTGTGAGCGATTGCGGTATAGGCATGACAAGCGAGGATATTGATAAATACATTAATCAAATTGCGTTTTCAGGAGCTGAAGAATTTTTGGCAAAATATAAAGATAGTGCCAATTCTATCATAGGACATTTCGGTCTTGGATTTTATTCGGCTTTCATGGTCGCAAAGAAGGTTGAAATTCATTCTCTTTCGTATAAAGAGGGAGCTAAAGCTGTCAAATGGTCATGTGATGGCTCTCCGGAATACACAATGGAAGAATGTAAAAAAACTAATCGTGGAACCGACATTGTATTGTATATAGATGATGAAAATAAAGATTTTCTTGAACAATCAAGAATTGATGGTTTGCTGAAAAAATATTGCCGTTTCTTGCCTGTACCTGTAATTTCGGGGAAAGAACAAGAATGGAAAGAGGGTAAATATGTTGATACCGACAAGGATAAAGTCATTAATGTTACGGATCCTGCTTGGATGAAAAAGCCTGCTGACCTAACAAAAGAAGACTACTTAAATTTTTATCATGACCTATATCCCGGTCAAGAAGATCCCCTATTCTGGATTCATCTAAATGTAGATTATCCATTTACATTAACAGGAATACTATATTTCCCTAAAATCAAAAACAATTTTGAAATAAATAAAAATCGCATTCAATTATATTGCAACCAAGTGTTTGTAACAGATTCTGTTGAAGGCGTTGTCCCTGAATTCTTGATGTTGTTGCAAGGAGTTATAGACTCTCCCGACATTCCATTGAATGTATCTCGTTCATATCTCCAAAGTGATGCCGCTGTTAAGAAAATATCTACTTATATCACTAAAAAAGTTTCTGCTCGCCTTGAAGAAATTTTTAAATCAGATAGAGCCGAGTATGAAAACAAATGGGACGATATCAAAATATTTATTGAATATGGCATGCTGACAGAACAAAAATTCTGTGAATCAGCAATGAAATTTGTATTATTAAGCAATACCGATGGTAAACATTTTACACTTGATGAATACAAAACGCTCATTGAGTCAGAACAAACTGACAAAGATGGAAATCTGATATATCTTTATGCAACAGATGCAATCGCTCAATACAACTACATCAATTCAGCCAAAGAAAAAGGATATGATGTATTATTAATGGATGGGCAATTGGACAGCCACTTTATTGGATTACTCGAAAGTAAATTAGAAAAGTCTCAATTTGTCAGAGTTGACAGCGATGTCATAGGAAATCTAATTAAAAAAGACACAAAGAAAGAGGTTACTTTATCTCAATTACAACGAGAGATATTGACAACTGAATTCCGTTCACAAATACCTCAAATAGAAAAATGTGAATTCTTAGTATCATTTGAGGCTATGAGCGAAACAGAAGCTCCATTGGTTATCACTCAAGGTGAATACATGCGTCGCATGAAAGAAATGGCAGCAATGCAACCTGGGATGAGCTTTTATGGTGAACTTCCTGATAATTACAATATAATTGTCAATACCGAGCATCCATTGATAATTAAAATTCTAAATGATGCCGATGCAAATATTGCAGCAGAAATATCACCCATCGCAGAATCTATTTCAGCTAAAAATAATCAAATATCGGAATCTAAGAAAGACAATAAAGAAACCGATGAAGCTAAAAAATTGGAAGCAGAAATTTCAGAATTGCGAAATAAGCAAGAGAAATTAATTGCTGAATATGCTTCAAAACAGACTATTGTTAAACAATTAATAGATTTGGCGTTATTGGGCAACGGTTTATTAAAAGGGGAAGCATTGAGTTCATTTATAAAACGATCGGTTGATCTGCTCTAATATTTATTCAGATAAAAAACACAAAGAGGTTGCATTTTTGCAACCTCTTTGTGTTTTTCACGTTTAAGAATAAGCTTTATATGTGAACATTTTGAGAAGACATGTATTTCATTGAATCCTGTTTTATATAAAACCTTATAATAGAATATAACATCTCTTGAACGGGTGATAACGTTTTTTTCTGATGACAATCCAAAATCAATTCATTTATTAAAGCACTCGTTATCGCAGCTTGTTCATCAAGTGGCAATGATTTTATGGTATTAATCACGTGAGAAGTTATTAGAATAGGTTCCATTATTAATTGGTTTTGATTTCGACACAAATTTACCTCTATACCTAGGCAAGAAAATAGGGCATATAGTGTTAAATAACGATAAAATTGAAATATCCTCAGTTTTTTATCTTTAGTGTTAACAAAAGAATATTCGTTTATTATCTCTAATAAAATGCTAAATATTTGCTCATTTATATTGCGTTTATTATTTTTGGACTAAATTATTAGCATTAAATCATAATAGCATGAAGGATATAACACAATTGTTCAACTCTCTCCTACAACAATATGACAGTATTGATATTGCTGAAGCTGAATTTAAAAAGCAATTGCATGAAGATGAAGAATTGCAAGAAGAATATAGCGAATGGTGTCATGCTGTCGGGAGTACTGAAAAAAGAGGATTTCTTGATTATTGTGAAGAATATATCGATTCACAAAATTCAATATGGGACTCATTAAAAGATTTTGATGAATAATAATTGAAAGATGAATAACAATTGTTTATGTTACCTACCGGCAGAGTGGGAATCCACAGGTGCGATATTACTATCATGGCCTCATTGCAACACCGATTGGAATTACATGCTTGAAGAAGTAACAGAATGCTTTGTAAATCTTGTTACAGAGATAATAAAAGAGGAAAAAGTCATAATTGTTGCCCCTGATGTGAATATACCCCAAAAACAATTAGCACATTTGGACAATACAAATATACATTATTATTCTGTCCCTACAAATGACACATGGGCTCGTGATTTCGGACCAATAACAACTATAGAGAATGGAGAGTTTGTTATTCATGATTTTCAATTCAATGGATGGGGACTCAAGTTTGTATCATGTCATGACAACATGATTTCTCAATCAATTATAAAAGCGGGAATACTAAATGGTCGCTACAAAAATAATTTAGGCTTTACACTTGAAGGTGGTTCAATCGAAAGTGATGGCAAAGGTCTGATGTTAACAACATCAGAATGCTTATTGTCATTGAATCGGAATGGAGATATGGCAAAATCTGAAATAGAAGCATATCTATCTTGCGAGTTAGGATTAAAAAAAATCTTATGGCTTGATTACGGATATCTGGCAGGTGATGATACCGACAGCCACATTGATACACTCGCACGCCTTGCACCTAAGGATACTATCGTATATGTCGGTTGTAATGATGAAACTGACGAACATTATTCTGCATTAAACATGATGAAACAACAATTGAAAGAGTTTACAACCCTTGATGGAACTTCTTTCAATCTTGTCGAGTTACCATTCCCCAATGCAGTATATGACGAGGATGGCAAACGTTTACCAGCAACATATGCCAATTTCCTAATAATGAAGAACACCGTTTTAATGCCATCATATAATCAACCCGGAAATGACAATCTTGCAATATCACAATTACAGAAAGCCTTTCCTAATTATAAAATTGTGGCTGTCGACTGTAGGGCATTAATAAAACAGCATGGCTCACTACATTGTGTAACCATGCAATTACCCCAAGAAATATTAGCAATATGAATAGAACAATAAAAGTTGGTATTATACAACAACAAAACACATCTTCAATAGATGATAATCGCAATCGATTGATCGAAAAAATGAGACAATTGGCAGTCGATGGAGCACAACTCATCGTAAACCAGGAATTGCACGATTCACTTTATTTTTGTCAAGTTGAATCAACAGATGAATGTAACCTTGCGATACCCATCCCATCCACTATTACTGATACTTATGCCAAATTAGCAAAAGAATTGGGAGTTGTTATTGTAACATCACTATTTGAACGGAGAGCTCCAGGATTATATCACAATACAGCAGTTGTATTTGAAAAAGATGGGACTATTGCCGGAAAATATCGCAAGATGCACATTCCCGATGATCCAGCCTACTATGAAAAATTTTATTTTACGCCTGGTGATTTAGGCTTTGAGCCTATTGACACATCCATTGGACGTCTTGGTGTGTTGGTGTGTTGGGACCAATGGTATCCTGAGGCAGCTCGATTGATGACTTTGCGAGGAGCAGAGTTGCTCATCTACCCTACTGCTATCGGCTGGGAAAGTTCCGATACCACAGAGGAACAAGCTCGCCAACGAGAAGCATGGATCACGATACAACGCGCTCATGCTGTAGCCAACGGATTACCTGTCGTTTCGGTTAACCGCGTAGGACATGAGCCTGATCCATCAAGAATGACCAATGGCATTAAATTTTGGGGAAGCAGTTTTGTTGCAGGACCACAAGGCGAATTTTTGTTCCAAGCCCCTATTGATACAGAAATAGAAAAGATTATAGAAATAGATATGACTCGTTCAGAGCATGTGCGCCGTTGGTGGCCATTTTTGCGCGATAGACGCATTGATGCCTATTCAGGATTAACAAAACGATTTTTAGACTAAGAAAAATAGTCTTTACCTTAAAAAAAAGCCGATGACATATGCCATCGGCTCATTTTTCGCAACGTAAATTGCGTGTAAGTTAGAATTATTCTGCGCTTTCTTCAGCAGCAGGAGCTTCTTCAGCTGTTTCTTCTGCGTTAGCAGCGGCTTCAGCTTCAGCAGCAGCGGCAGCAAGTTCAGCTTTTTTCTTAGCCACGATTTCGGCTTTAGCTTTGTTCTTAGCTTGCTCTTCTTCCATGCGCTTTTTAGCAGCTTCTTCTTTCTTGCTATTTTCAGCAGCTTTGAATGCGCTTACAGATGCGTCTTTTTGTGCTTTCCAAGCATCAAAACGACGTTGAGCTTCAGCTTCATCAAATGCTCCTTTTTTAACACCACCTTGGAGGTGTTTCATCAACAATACACCTTCATTTGAAAGGATATTGCGTACTGTGTCGGTTGGTTGTGCTCCACAGTTAACCCAATACAAAGCCCGTTCGAAGTTCAATGTTATTGTAGCAGGATTAGTGTTAGGATTATAAGAACCTATCC
>CAZCEB010000002.1:0-21897 GCA_964497305.1 uncultured Muribaculaceae bacterium
AAGAACGACCTTTTCATTATTTTGAATAAGAGGTAATAATTGTTCCCTGACTTTAGCGCCTAATAGTCTTGTTCCTAAATTATCTCCAATCTCTTTAAACTTAAATACAATCATAATAATAGATTTTACCACAAATTCTCTATTTCATCAGTGTCAATAAACTCTTCATTATATTGCGATACGCAATCAGTTCTATTCTCAACAATATCATTCGGATTTATCTCCCTATCTGAATGTATTTCAAAATACACAATTGTACCTTGCCAAAATTCAGTATTTTCAACAATTGTTTTTTGTCCATCAAATGACATAATACAATTCCCAGAATGTATTTTAAGTACTATACCCACATTTTGTATTAATCTTGATGTTGAGTACAAACCAAATCCCATTCCTTTACCATCGGTAACTTTATCTAAAATACAACTAGCTATAGCATCTTATTCAGTGTATTTTATATATTGAGGATTCATCTGTAAAGATTTCTGAATTCCTATCCCATCATCTACCACTAAAATTTGTATTTTACACAACTCTGCTATATATCTCATTATTACAGTTCCGCATATTTTCTCGGAATGAGTCAATACATTATCCAACACCTCATAAAAGCAATAACTCAATCCTTGCAACACGGTTAACTCAACTTCTGGATAAGAATTCAATAATCTAACAATGTCGTTATATACATTATAAATCGTCGCATTATCAAAAACTTCAATAACGGGAGGGGGATTTCCATTCTCGCCAAAGTATCTATGTAATAATCTATCAATATTCATATTCACAAAGATAGTCAAATTCAACAAATAAACATCATTGATTATCTATTATTAATAAAATTTCTCAAGTATATAAATGTGTCTCCACCCGACACATATTAATATTATAACCACTCACATTCTGCGAAAACATCGACTAAAAAACTGCGATTTATATCATAATCACTGAACAATATTTTGTAAATTTGAAAAATATAAAGTCAAAGTTATTATAGTTAAATTTAGGGAACTTTATTAGTTATAATTGATATACAATCAGGCTAATTTCTTATCAATCGGCATATTATTAATGCGTTAGAAGTTTGTTATTCTAATTTAACTAATAGTTTCACAGTATAGAAACATAATCATGGTTAAAAATTTCTTTGAGCAATTAGCTTGTTACTACAATATGGAGAATGATTTATCTAATATTGTTGTAGCACTCTGCAATTCAAATAACGAGTTTAAAAAAATTTTTATCAGATTTTTCTTCCCGAATATTGATATTAACAATATTGTATCAGTTTTAAGAGAGGTACCTGATAAAAAAAATCTCAGTAGTCGAGTTGATATTTATATAACTATGAATGACGAGAAATTGCCTTACATAATTGAAGTAAAAATTAACGACCATAATCACCATTTCGGGCAATATGAAGAAGCATATAAAATTGATAAAGAAAGATTTGGCTATATTACCAATTATGATTGTATAGAAGGTAAGAAATTAGGATATGATGTAAAGACTTGGGAAAACTTTTATGATTATCTTAAAAATAATAATAGTACAGATGAATTAATAAATGCATTTACATTATATCTTAAAAATGTTTGTGGAATTATTAAATATTACAAATCGATGAATATAATAGGCTTAGATTCTATCCCATGCTTTGTCAACACAGTTAAAAAAATAATTTCAGAAGATAGGAATTGGGTTAAAACCACATTTTATAAAGAATATGCTTACAGTTCAAGTATTCACGAAAGTTTTTTAATTAACTTTCAAGGGAAAAGCAATGATGGTTTTGCCCTATTTGGATTATGGTTTCATGAAAAGCCAATTATTTCAATTTGCATAAATTCTCGTTCTTGGCTATCTGAACGAATTATTGATAACAAGAAAAATGCCATTGAAAACACCCGGATTTCTAAATTACCATATAACGAATCTTTTTGGGATAAAAATGATGTGTGGTTTGAAATGAGCGATGAAAAAATGCAAAACTTTATTGATGCGAGCACCTATGATGAACAAAGATTAATACTTAAAGAATTTTTTGAAGAAGTAATTCGTAGCATTCAAAAGTATTTTTAAGTGCTACAATCTATTGTTAATTACCATTCCGAAATCGTTATTTTGTGTGGGAGAAGAATTCTTGGAGCAGTTGGGGAGTGCACTCGGCGGCATCGCCCCCATGCTTGAATTCAGGGCAATACTTATATTTCACATTAACGCCCTGCTCTACAAGTGTGGCTATCTCTTCAGTACAGTCTCTTTCATCTTTTGTACCAAAGAAATAGATGGGAATATCCACCTTACGTGGCTCCGAACATGACATTGCTATCGCTGCCGCAAATGTTTCGGGGTGATGCTCGGCATAATCCCATGTTCCCCTACCCCCATCGGAAAAGCCGGTAACATATATACGCTTTGTGTCGATTAGTCCTTTGCTTGCATAATCATCTATTATGTGTTTTACATCATTATAACAATCCAACCATGTTACGGCATTGGAATACCTATTTTTATTGTACCTTTGCAATTACAAACAACTTTAGAAAAAAATGATAGGAACGATTGTAAACACTTGCACGATAATAGTAGGCAGCATTGTAGGTGCTGTGATGAACAGAGGGATTAAAGAAAAATATAAAAATGCTCTATACACAGGACTTGGATTGGCATGTCTTGGCATTGGTCTCAATGCTGTTATAAACAATTTTGGCAAAAGCGAATATCCGGTGCTGTTTATCGTGTCGATAGCTGTAGGAAGCGTAATAGGCACAGCATTAGACCTTGATGGGCGATTTGCCAATCTGATAAACAAACGTTCAAAGAGCAACAAAAACACCAACCTTGCCGATGGTCTCTCTACTGCCATTTTGCTCTATTGCATAGGACCGCTTGCCATGCTAGGACCGGTAATAAGCGCACTAAAAGACGATAACACTTTTCTTTATACCAATGCGACACTCGACTTGGTAACATCGACCGTCTTTGCCAGCACCTATGGTATATGGGTGATACTTGCCGCACCGGTGCTTTTCTGTTGGCAGGGATTATTTTACTTGGTGGCAAAAGTGTCAAGCACAGCTATCAGCGAAGCCCTGATGGCAGAACTGCTCATTGTGGGAGGATTGATGATTGTGGCATCGGGCCTGTCGCTACTCAAGCTGAAAGACTGCAAAACGCTGAACATGCTCCCCTCTCTACTTATTCCCGTTGTGTGGTTCCTCGCAAAAAGCATCTTCTAATCCCCCCAAAAAAGAGTGCGGGCGTTGGTGGTGGTTGCTGAGGCGACTTGGTCGAGGGTGATGCCAAGTACTGAGGCAATGTGAGCTGCGGTGTGAACAAGATAGGCACTCTCATTGCGTTTACCACGATGTGGCACAGGGGCAAGGTAAGGTGCATCGGTCTCTAACAGGATGCGGTCAATGCCTATGGTTGACAAAACGTCGCGCAGTTTGGAGTTTTTAAATGTAACTATTCCGTTTATCCCAAAATAGAAATCTCCACGACGGCGTATGCGCTCAACATCTTCAATCGTTCCACCAAAACTATGAAACACACATTGAGGCAATCGGCCTTTTCTCGCATCCATTATATCAAGGATATCTTCAAGTCCCTCTCGACAATGTATTATCACCGGTAGATTTTTATCGCATGCCCATTGCAGTTGTGTGTCAAATGCTTGGTGTTGTTCCTTGCGATAGGTTTTATCCCAATATAGGTCTATCCCAATCTCCCCTACTGCTATATATTCGGTGGCACCATTAAATTCTTTTTCAATCAGCGAGAGGTCTTCTTGCCAAGTGTCTTTGATCTCTGTGGGGTGCAAGCCCATTGCCATACTTACATTTGCCGGAAACATGGTCTGCAATGATTTCATGGGTTGAATAGTTGACAGATCAACATTGGGAAATATCATCTGCTCGACTCCGGCATCAATAGCACGTTGCACCGCATCTTGTGGCGATGGCTGAAACTCCTCGAGATATAAATGGGTGTGGGTGTCAATCATTGGAAGAAATCAATGTGTACGACGGCATGATTTTTGAGCAAGTTCGACAAAGAATGATTTGGCATCGGCAGATAATTGTATTTTATCCAATTCGGCAATAGCATCGGCTGCATACTTATCAATCAACACATGACAACGCTCGGCAAGGTTGAGCTCATTATAAATAGCTGTTACTGTTGCAATTTTTTCATCTGGCGCAACGGTAGAGCCTATAAGTTCTTTCAATCGTCCTGATTTATCCTCGGCAAGAGCCGATATCAACAACCATGTTTTCTTATCGTTAAGAATATCGCCCCCTATCTTTTTTCCAAATACAGCGGGATCACCATAAGTATCAAGATAATCATCTTGAAGCTGAAACGCGAGTCCGAGCTTTACGCCATATTGATAGAATGCTTCCTTTGTTTCATCACATGCTCCTGCCATCAATGCACCCATTTCACAAGCACAACCGAGCAATACCGATGTTTTGAGACGTATCATATTGAGATATTCATCGACTGTTACATCGTTGCGACTCTCAAAATCCATGTCAAACTGCTGTCCTTCATATACCTCCATTGCTGTGCGATTAAAAAGCTCCATTACTTGAGCTATTTTTTCACCGGCTCCCATGCAGGCATATTGTGAAGCCATTGTCAACATTGCATCGCCTGAAAGTATAGCCGTCTCCTCGTTCCACTTGATGTGTACTGTGGGACGCCCGCGACGCATGTCGGCCTTGTCCATCACATCGTCATGCAACAACGTGAAATTGTGATATATCTCAATACCCAATGCCTGATTTATAGCATTGTCAATGTCGCCCCCCAACGCATTGCAAGCTGCAAGCGTCAACACCGGGCGTATGCGTTTACCACCGCCATCGAGAGTGTATTTAACGGGATCATATAAACCACCGGGGTTACTCGGATATTTAATCCCTTTGAGGGCATTATTGATATAATTCAATAGATTTTCAGTTGTGTACATCGTGAATGTTTTTTATTAACCACAAAGTTACAGCAATCCATAGCCAAATGCAAATTTAATATTACTTTTGCACATTCATTTTTTATCTCGCTCTCATGGAAAATTTACCATCTGATATAACTATTCTTTTCAGTTACATAAATACTAAACTGCGTGATGAGTATTCTTCGCTTGACGCTTTGTGCGATGACATGAACATCAATAAGGAGGATTTATTAAGCCGACTCGCTGAAGGTGGATTTGAATATAATGCAGAGTTAAATAAATTTTGGTAATATTTCTTGCGTTCACACGACAAAGAAGCTAACTTTGCCTAACGATGGAAGATTACATTAGCCAATTAAATCCTCAACAACAGGAAGCAGTATTATACACCAATGGGCCTTCGCTCGTTATTGCAGGCGCAGGTTCAGGAAAAACGCGTGTATTAACATATAAAATCGTTCACCTTTTGAGTCATGGATATGAGCCATGGCGTATTCTTGCATTGACCTTTACCAACAAGGCAGCTCGCGAAATGCGTGAACGTATTGAGCAACTCGTGGGAACTCAGATTGCATCTAAATTGTGGATGGGAACATTCCACTCCATTTTTTCTCGCATCTTGCGCACTCATGCCGACAGAATCGGCTATAAACGAGATTTTACAATTTATGATACTGCCGATTCAAAATCGTTAATCAAGACTATCATTAAAGATATGGATCTTGATGACAAAGTTTATAAACCGGCAGCCATCATGTCAACAATATCTGCCGCTAAAAACGCTTTGATTTCTCCTGAAAAATATGCAACAACTGCCGATATTATTGAAGCAGACAAACGTGCTCGCCGCCCATTAATGCACGCAATATACAAGTCTTACAGAAATCGATGTTTTGTGGCAGGAGCAATGGATTTTGATGATTTGCTTTACTATACAAATATCTTGCTTCGCGACAATCCCGATATTTTGCATCACTACCAAGAATATTTCCGTTATATCCTTGTTGATGAATATCAAGATACCAACTTTGCTCAACACTTGATTGTCTCCCAAATATGCCAAGAAAGTCAAAACCTTTGTGTGGTGGGTGATGATGCTCAAAGTATATATTCTTTCCGAGGCGCAAATATTCGCAATATTTTGAATTTAAAAAATTCATATCCAAATCTACAAATATTCAAACTTGAGCAAAATTATCGTTCTACTCAAAATATCATAAATGCGGCTAACTCGTTGATAGAAAAAAACACCGAACAGATACGCAAGCAGGTATTTTCTTGCAATGATGTTGGCTCCCGAATAGAGGTAGTGCAATCCTATAGTGATTATGAAGAAAGTTTTCTTGTTGCAAATCGCATCTCACAATTGCGCATGACTAAACACGATAGTTTAGAAGAATATGCTATACTATATCGCACAAATGCCCAATCACGCATATTGGAAGAATCATTGCGAAAACGCAATATTCCCTATCGCATATATGGAGGACTATCTTTTTATCAACGCAAAGAGATAAAAGATGCCATAGCTTATTTCAGATTGTCGATTAACCCTGACGATGACGAAGCGCTAAAACGCATAATCAACTATCCTGCACGGGGAATCGGGGAAACAACGTTGAACAAACTCACTCGATGTGCGTTAGATAACCGTATAAGCATCTGGACGATTTTAAACAATCTTCAACAATATGATGTGGGTATCAATAGCGGGACAACAAAGAAGCTAACGGCATTTCGCGATATGATTGCATCATTTATTGAAATGAACAATCAAGGACTTGATGCCGAAATTGTTGCTACAAACATCATAAGAGATACACAATTACTGAGTATCTTAATTTCTGATCGTACTCCTGAAAGTATTTCCAAACAGGAAAACCTATCGGAATTAATCAATGGTACTAAAGAGTTTGTTGCATCTAAAAAAGAAGAAGGTGCCGAAGAAAATATTTCGTTAACCGATTTTCTTGCCGAAGTATCACTTGCAACAGACCAAGATACACAAGACTCAGCCGAAGAAAGGGTTACTCTAATGACTGTTCATGCTGCAAAAGGTTTGGAATTCTCAAATGTGTTTATAGTGGGTGTTGAAGAAGAATTATTCCCATCTTCAATGTGTACAACATTAAATGAAATTGAGGAAGAACGCCGATTATTATATGTTGCTATTACACGCGCAAAGGATTTTTGCATGATCTCCTATGCTTCTTCTCGCTTTCGTAATGGACAAACAGCGTCATGCTCTCCATCTCGTTTTATCAGAGATATCAACCCCAAATACTTGCAATTAAGTCAAGGGAGCAACATTGATAATCGTCCAACAATCAACCCAATGGGGAATTATCGTTCATCTTTTAATTCTCAACCTGTTTACACTAATAAGCATGCTACAACTTCAAAAAGTTATATAGGAAACAACTCGTCAAGAGCAACCAATTATAACGAACACAGAAATAGTTCTCCAACATCAATTAACGGGACTCATTCGGTTTCAGAGCTAAGTACAGGAATGATTATCGAACATTCTCGTTTCGGCACCGGAACAATTATTAATATTGACAAAACCTCGGCTGATGCTCGTATTGTTGTTAAATTCAACAACGTAGGAGAAAAAACATTATTACTGAAATTTGCTAAATTCAATATTATAGGCTAATGAAAATAGAACAAATTCCCACACCTTTCTACATCGTTTACGAAGAACGTTTACGTAGTAATCTTGAACTTATAAACAAGGTCAAGAAAGAGGCTGGTGTAAATATAATAATGGCGTTTAAAGCTAATGCATTGTGGCGTACATTCCCCATAATTAGTGAATACTGCCAAGCAGCAACTGCAAGTTCTTTAAACGAGCTACAACTTGGGAATGAAGAACTTGGTAGTGAAATTCATTCTTATTGTCCTGCCTATACCCCTGAAACGATAAATAATTACATCGCAGGTAGTACCCACATCACATTTAATTCCGTTAGCCAGTGGCAACGTTTCTCTGAAACAATAAATAATCATAATAGCAATTCATCAAATCGCCATGTCTCTCCAGGTCTAAGAGTGAATCCTCTTTGTTCGGTGATTGAGACCGATATCTACAATCCTGCCCTACCAGGCTCTCGTTTTGGAGTTACATCCGAGCAATTAAATGGACAACTGCCCGAAGGTATTGAGGGTTTACATTTCCACGCATTATGTGAATCAACCTCTTATGATTTAGAAAAAGTATTAGAAGCTTTTGAAGCACAATTTGGTCAATATCTATCCTCGGTTAAATGGGTAAATATGGGCGGAGGTCATCTCATGACAAAGGCAGGCTATGATGTCAATCACCTCATTGATTTATTAAAGACATTTAAAGCAAAATATCCATGGCTTGAAGTTATTCTTGAGCCGGGGAGTGCATTTACTTGGCGCACAGGAGACCTCATTACATCAGTCGTTGATATTGTTGAAAATCAAGGGGTGAAAACAGCAATTATAGATGCATCATTTGCATGCCACATGCCTGATTGCCTTGAGATGCCATATAAACCTGCAATTACTGAAAGTGTTGATGTTGACCAATCAAAACCAACTTATCGTTTAGGCGGGAATTCATGTCTTAGCGGAGATTTTGTTGGAGATTGGAGCTTTAACAATGAGTTGAAAATCGGGGATCGTCTCACACTCGAAGATATGAATCATTATACTACCGTAAAAACAAACATGTTTAATGGCATACAACATCCTGCTATTGTCTTGTGTCGACAAAATGGAGAATGTGAATACTTGCGACAATTTACCTATGATGACTATAAATCACGCATGAGTTAATCTTAAATACAATCTCAGTTATGCCAAGATTTTCCATTATTATTCCCGTATATAATCGCATTGATGAAGTTGAAGATCTTTTAAAAAGTCTATCACTACAATCTTGTAAAGACTTCGAAACGATTATTGTTGAAGATGGCTCATCAGTTCCATGCGACAAAGTGGTAGAAGAATATGCAACACAAATTGATGTAAAATATTTCTTCAAAGAGAATGAAGGTCGCTCCATTGCTCGTAACTATGGACTTGAACGAGCAACAGGAGATTATTTTATATTTTTTGATTCTGACTGCGTTATTCCTACTGATTATTTCAAAACATTATCTGAGGCATTAGATAGAAATCCCGTTGATTGCTTTGGCGGACCTGATGCTGCTCATGAATCGTTCAGCACTACACAAAAAGCAATTAACTATTCAATGACCTCATTCTTGACTACCGGAGGTATCAGAGGCGGGAAAATACAGCTCGAAAAATTTGTACCTCGAACATTCAACATGGGATATTCTCGCAAAGTGTGGGACGCAGTAGGCGGCTTTAGAGAAATGTTCTCTGAGGATATTGACATGAGTACACGCATACGCCAAGCCGGCTTTTCAATAGGGTTAATCAGAGAGGCTTATGTCTACCACAAACGACGTGTAAACATGCGATTGTTTGCTCGTCAAGTATATGTTTTTGGCATGTCGCGCATTACATTAAAACTTCTTTACCCCGATTCATTGAAAATCGTTCATACCTTACCTGCACTATTCGTTATAGGCTCTATATTACTCATTGCCTTAGCTTGCATTATATCATGGTGGTGCATAACACCACTCCTTGCCTATTTCTTAGCCATATTTGTTACGGCATTAGCATCCACAAAATCATTTATTATTGCTTGCAAAGCGCTACCGGCAAGTATGATACAATTATATGGATATGGTTGTGGATTTATCAATGCCTTCACTCGCAAAATTCTTTTGGGAAGAGGAAGAGATATTAATGAAGAAATAAAAATAAGGAAAGGGAAATAGAATGTCCAACACAATAAATGAGCCAGAAAGTCGATTTGGACGCATTTCCGACCTTGACGACAGCGACAAACCCAGAGAAAGAGCTCTTGCTCATGGAATACGCTCTTTATCAAATGCAGAATTACTTGCTATCGTATTTGGGAGTGGGCTTCCGGGTAAATCTGTTGTACAACTAAGTCAAGAAATACTTGGGAGTTGCAATAACAGACTATCAAGATTATCACGTATGTCGATACATGAGGTTGTAAATAAATATAACGGAATAGGTCCGGCTAAAGCCATCTCTCTTGCTGCCGCCTTTGAACTTGGTTGCCGATGTCGTGATGAAAAGGTTACCGACGACCCAATGATCAGACAAAGCAGTGATGTATATAACATCATGAGAAATCGTCTTGAAAGACTCAACTATGAAGAATTTTGGATATTAATGCTCTCGCGTAGCAATCGAGTAATATATGAAGAACGGCTAAGTCAGGGAGGAACTGCAAGTACAGTCGTTGATATAAAACTATTACTAAAAAGCGTGATAGACAAACTTGCATCAGGAATTATTCTTGTTCACAATCATCCATCGGGAAACTGCAATCCAAGCAATGAAGACGACCGATTAACCCATCGCATAAAAGAAGCCGCAACATTACTTGATATTAAATTGTTTGATCATATAATCATAACACCAAATAGTTATTATTCTTATACCGATAATAGCCGATTATAAATTAGATTTTTCATGAAACGTTTATTATTAAGCATCGCTCTATTAGTTGCAATATTCGCCATCGGAAACATTATCATGGATTTTTCCACAAATGAAACAAATCAACAAATTCCTAACGATTCTATTTCGGAAATCGATTCCATAATGGAAAATATCACACCTCCCACAAAAGACAATTTATAATCCACAATAAGGTTTCAATAAATAAATTTGGTGAAATGATATAGAATTTTTACCTTTGTTGCATAGACAAAGGGGTGCTCTGTTAAGGGCTGAGATTATACCCTTCGAACCTGA
This sequence comes from uncultured Muribaculaceae bacterium, assembly GCA_964497305.1. Taxonomy (GTDB): domain Bacteria; phylum Bacteroidota; class Bacteroidia; order Bacteroidales; family Muribaculaceae; genus RGIG4079. The sequence goes on from CAZCEB010000002.1 coordinate 10,811, forward strand.
TACGGTTAGTACCGGCGCAGGGATTGTTTTTCATTGCAACCACTCCCCCTACATCGGTATATAATTTATCAGAATTAGTCTATAAACAAATGACTAATATTATATTTATGAAAAGTTATATTCCGATACTCACAATTGCAGGCTCAGACTCTTCGGGAGGAGCAGGAATTCAAGCTGATATTAAAACCATGTCGGCACTCGGATGCTATGGAATGAGTGCCATTACCGCAATTACTGCTCAAAACACAACAGGAGTATCGTCAATACAAGGCATCAATCCTGATATTGTTTCAGCTCAAATTGACATGGTATTTAATGATATTCCGCCTCTCGCTACAAAAACCGGAATGTTGTTTTCTTCAGAAATAGTAGAATCTGTTGGAGAAGCGTTAAAACGACATCACGCAAAAAATATTGTTATTGATCCTGTAATGATATCAACTTCCGGGGCTGAATTAATTAATTCTGACGCAATTAATAAAGCAGTAAAAATTTTATTCCCTCTGTCAACTCTCATAACGCCTAATAAATCAGAGGCAAAAGCTCTTACCGGGACTGATGACATTCATGAACAAACCCGATTATTATACGATATGGGGGCAAAAAATATCTTATTAAAGGGAGGAGATAGCGAAAATAATAAATATAAAATCGATTATCTTGCAATTGAGGGAGAAAGCAAATTAATTGAGTTGAAATCAGATGCAATAGAAACAATCAATAGTCATGGCACCGGATGCACATTATCTTCAGCAATCGCGTGTTTCTTAGCACAGAACTATGATTTAACTACAAGCGTTAGAAAAGCTAAGAAATATATTTCAATGGCATTGTTTTCAGGCAAGAATGTATCAATTGGTAATGGTCATGGTCCGGTAAACCATTTTTTTCATCCTGATAAACTTAAATTACGTAAGACATGAATGTTACAATTAATGATAAGCTATTTGAGGTTGAGCCAAATACGTCTTTACACGAGTTATTAATCGTCAATTCTATTAAAACTCAAGGTATTGCTACGGCAGTTAATGGAAATGTAATCCCGGCATCAGAACGTGATTACACTATATTAAATGAGGGTGATTCCATAGTCATAATCAAAGTATTTTATGGTGGATGATAAAAATTGCTATTACACCGGAGAAAAATTTCATAAGTGAAATTGAGTATATCATAACGATACTTGATGCAGGATGGGACTATGTACACATCAGACATCCTCACTCAACGATTCAAGATATTCGAAAAATCATAATACAAATTCCTGAAAAGTATCATTCTAATTTGAAATTGCATGATAATTTTAATCTCACCGAAGAATTCAAACTTGGAGGACTTCATCTGAATCATAGAAATCATGTTGCGCCCCCCAATTATAGTGGAAAAATAAGCAAATCATGCCATTCGATTGAAGAGCTCAATACTAATTTAAATATTTATGAATATGTTACACTCAGCCCAATATATGATAGTATTTCAAAAAAAGGTTATGTTTCAAATTTTACCCCTTCGCAACTTGATTATATTCCCAATGATAAAGTAATTGCATTAGGCGGTGTAACACCTGAACGCATTAATAGCATTAAACTTTATCCTTTTATCGGATTTGCAATGTTGGGATATCTTTTTGAATCAAAAAATATAAATGAACTTAAACATAAATTGAATTTAATAAACTCACTATTATAATTATGTTACAATTTATAACTCACCCAAGCAACAAATACAGCATCGTTGATGAAGTAAAAATGGTATTGGAAGGAGGTTGTCGTTGGATACAACTTCGCATGAAAGACTCTACCGATGAAGAGGTAAAAAAAGTAGCCGAAGAAATTATACCAATTTGTCAAGAAGCAGAAGCTATTCTTGTGATTGACGATCGAGTAAACCTCACATTAGAAACAAAAGTACATGGAGTGCATCTTGGGAAAAACGATATGCCCGCAGTTGAAGCTCGAGAAACGTTAGGAGCAGGAGCTATTATCGGAGTTACTGCAAATACAGCCAACGATATAATCACTTATAAAAAAATAGATGTTGATTATGTAGGACTCGGTCCTTTCAGATATACTACTACAAAAGAAAATTTATCTCCCGTTTTAGGATTAGATGGCTATCGCAAAATCATTTCTGAAATTAGAGCTAATGGAATTGAATTGCCAATTGTGGCAATTGGAGGAATTACCATTGACGATATTGATGAAATTATGGCTACAGGAGTAAATGGCATAGCTATGTCAGGGGCTATAATCAATGCTGAAAATCCTGTTGAATACACAAAACAAGTAATCTCTAAACTTAATAGCTTATGATGGATTTTTTGAATATCGGTGGCAGAGATTTTTCTTCTCGATTGTTTGTTGGAACAGGGAAATTTTCTTCTAACAAATTAATGCTTGATGCTATACTTGCATCTGAATCAGAAATGATTACAGTCGCAATGAAAAGAATAGATTTAGAACATGAAGAAGATGATGATATGTTACATCACATCAACCGAGATAAAGTTCAATTTCTACCAAATACATCAGGAGTGCGCAATGCCGAAGAAGCAGTTATGGCTGCTCGACTTGCTCGTGATTGTTTTGGAACTAATTTTATTAAATTAGAAATCCATCCTGATCCTAAATACTTATTACCTGATCCAATTGAAACACTAAAAGCGACAGAAATACTTGCAAAAGAAGGTTTTCACATTTTACCATATATACAAGCCGATCCCGTCTTATGTAAACGGCTTGAAGAAGCTGGGACTGCAGCTGTTATGCCATTAGGGGCACCAATTGGAACAAATAAAGGTCTAAAAACTCGAGATCTTATTGAAATTATTATCGAAGAAAGTCGCGTCCCTGTTATTGTCGATGCCGGACTTGGCGCACCATCCCATGCCGCAGAAGCAATGGAAATGGGAGCAGACGCAGTTTTAGTAAATACCGCTATTGCTGTTGCTCAAAATCCTATTGAAATGGCTATTGCATTTCGTCTTGCCGTTGATGCAGGAAGAAAAGCCTATTTAGCGGGACTTGGCAGTCAATCAAGATATGCAATCGCAACAAGTCCATTAACATCATTTTTAGATTAATTCTTCATATGAAACTTGAAAATATTAGTCTCAATAGCTATCCTAATTCTGAAAAAATATATATGGATGGAACCATCTACCCTATCAAGGTTCCTATGAGACGTATTAACTTAACTCCTACTGTTAAAATTATAAATGGGGAAAAAGTTATAACCGAAAATGCTCCGGTATATGTATATGATACAAGTGGTGTTTATACCGATTCAAATTTCAAAGTTGATATAAATCAAGGAATACCACGCACTCGACAAAAATGGTTATCAAAACGTGATGACCTCGAACAACTCTCCAATATAACATCAAAATATGGCAAAGAGCGTGAATTAAATAACAATCTTGATATAATCCGTTTCAAACATCGATATGCTCCTCTTCGTGCGAAATCAGGCAAATCCATAACACAAATGGCTCTTGCCAAGGCTGGTATAATTACTCCTGAGATGGAGTATGTATCTATCCGTGAAAATATGAATAATGAGATTTTAGGGATATCTACACATATTACACCTGAATTTGTAAGAAGCGAGATTGCATCAGGACGAGCAATAATTCCTGCAAATATAAATCATCCTGAAGTTGAGTCTATGATAATTGGGCGTAATTTTGCCGTTAAATTAAACACAAACATAGGGAACTCGGCACTATCTTCAGGCATTGAAGAAGAGGTAAACAAAGCCATTTGGAGTTGCTATTGGGGCGGAGATACTCTCATGGATCTATCGACAGGAGACAATATTCATGAAACCAGAGAATGGATAATACGTAATTGCCCTGTCCCCGTGGGGACTGTTCCAATATATCAAGCTCTTGAAAAAGTTAATGGAGATATAAAATCATTGACATGGGATTTGTTTAGAGATACACTCATAGAACAAGCCGAACAAGGGGTTGATTACTTTACTATTCATGCAGGTGTATTAAAAGCACATGCAGAACTAATCGGTGAACGACTTACCGGAATTGTCTCTCGTGGAGGTAGCATAATGACAAAATGGTGTATTCTTCATAATCAAGAAAATTTCCTATATACCCATTTTGATGAGATTTGTGAAATATTGGGACAATATGATGTGGCTATTTCTCTTGGTGATGGATTGCGTCCGGGATCTATTCATGATGCAAATGATAAATCTCAATTTTTAGAACTTGATGTGCTTGGACAACTCACTGAAATTGCATGGAAACACAATGTTCAAGTGCTAATTGAAGGACCCGGACACGTACCCATGCACAAAATTCAAGAAAATATGGATCGCCAAATTGAAAAATGCCACGAAGCTCCATTTTACACTCTTGGCCCACTAACAACTGACATTGCCCCAGGATATGACCACATAACATCGGCAATAGGAGCTGCACAAATTGCATGGATGGGTACTGCGATGATTTGTTATGTAACACCAAAAGAGCATCTTGCTTTACCAAACTTGGAAGATGTCAGAAATGGAGTAATTGCATACAAAATTGCCGCCCACGTAGCTGATATCGCAAAAGGACTTCCTGGCGTCCAAATAAGAGATAACGCAATGAGCAAAGCTCGTTTTGAATTTAGGTGGAAAGACCAATTTAATTTATCCCTTGACCCGGCAAGAGCCAAACAATATTATATCGAAAGCCACACTTCAGACAATCACTTTTGCACAATGTGTGGTCCAAATTTCTGTGCTATGCGCATTTCTAAAACAGTAACAGATTGTTCTTCTCTTAAATAAGATTTATGTTTTTTGACGAAATACAAAAATATGATTGGGATGATACTACACGATGTATATCCTCCAAAACTGCAAAAGATGTTGAAATTGCTCTCAGTAAAAAACATTTGACGATTGATGATTTCATGGCGTTGATATCTCCTGCAGGAGCTGCGTATATCGAGCCAATGGCACAATTATCTCATCGTTACACAATGGAACGTTTTGGAAAAACAATCAGCATGTACATTCCTCTCTACATATCCAATGCATGCACCAACCATTGTGTGTATTGCGGATTTAATCACAACAATCCAATAAAACGCACAACACTTACAATGGAGCAAATCGAAGAAGAATGTAAAGCCATAAGAAAACTTGGCCCATTTGAAAATTTACTCATTGTAACAGGAGAACACCCATCAATTGCAGGAGTAGATTACATTGAACAAGCATTACAAGTAGCTCGACCATATTTCAACAATTTGTCAATAGAGGTTATGCCATTAAAAACTGATGATTATTTCAGATTGACTCAATCGGGCTTGAATGGAGTTGTGTGCTTTCAAGAAACATATAATCAACATAATTACAAGAATTATCATCCCAAAGGGATGAAATCCATTTATGATTGGCGCCTTAATGGCTATGATCGCATGGGGCAAGCCGGAATTCATAAAATTGGAATGGGGGTATTAATAGGCTTAGAAGATTGGCGTACTGACATTACCATGATGGCTCGACATTTGAGATATTTACGCAAAAATTATTGGAGAACAAAATTTTCTGTTAATTTCCCACGCATGCGCCCATCAGAAGGGCATTTTCAACCAAATGTCGTTATGAATGACAGAGAATTGGCTCAAGTTACATTTGCCTTTCGCATCTTTGACCATGATGTTGATATTTCATATTCTACCCGTGAAAATCCTGTATTTAGAGCCAATATGATGAAACTTGGAGTAACCTCAATGAGTGCAGGAAGCAAAACTGAGCCTGGAGGATATGTATCAACACCTGATGCACTTGAGCAATTTGAAGTGAGCGATGACCGTAGCCCGGCACAAGTAGCACAAGAGATAAAAAAACTTGGATATGAAGTTGTGTGGAAAGATTGGGACAAATCTTTTGATTAATTACCAAAACTAACTTCTTAGCTATGTCCGTTTTTGCTATCTTTGTAAAATAATTACATTTTTAGATGGCGACAAAGGATATTATCATAAAAGGAGCTCGAGTAAATAATCTCAAAAATATTGACGTTGAAATTCCACGCAATAAATTTGTTGTAATAACAGGTTTATCAGGGTCAGGGAAATCATCATTGGCATTTGACACATTATACGCCGAAGGACAACGACGATACGTCGAAAGCCTATCGTCATACGCCCGTCAATTTCTTGGAAAAATGGCAAAACCTGAATGTGATTTTATAAAAGGCCTACCCCCGGCAATTGCCATCGAACAAAAAGTTAATACTCGCAATCCACGCAGTACTGTTGGGACCTCCACTGAAATATATGACTATCTCAGATTACTTTATGGAAGAATAGGAAAAACCTACTCACCTAAAACAGGAGATATCGTAAAAAAACATACAATCGAAGATGTCGTTAAATCTGTTCTGTCATATCCCGAGGATACACGCATTGCTATTGTCAGCCCAATAAATATGCCAGAAAATAGATTGTTTAAAACACAATTAGATATCTATTTAAAAGAGGGATATTCTCGATTATTACATAATACCGATTTTATATTGATTGAAGATATAATTAACGATTGTCCTGAATTATCTAATGGATATGATTTATTAATCGATCGTCTTGCAATAGCCCACAAAGGGGATGAATTAAGCCGTCTTGCCGATTCCATTGAAGCAGCTTTTTTTGAAGGTCATGACGAATGTAGCATTATACTTTGGTTAGAGAATAGTATTAAACGATTAAACTTTTCAAAACGTTTTGAAGCCGATGGCATTACTTTCATAGAGCCAAACGACCAAATGTTTAATTTCAATAATCCTTATGGAGCATGCCCTCGATGTGAAGGTTTTGGCAAAATTATCGGCATAGACGAGGCTCTTGTAATTCCTAACCCGACACTATCGGTTTATGACGATGCTGTAGTGTGTTGGAGAGGTGAAAAAATGAGCGAATGGAAACGAGCATTCATTCGTGTTGCATCACAAATCGGGTTTCCTATCCATCGCCCTTATTGTGAATTGACAGATAAAGAAAAAGCAATTTTGTGGCATGGTGCCGAAGATTTCCCTTGCATTGACAGTTTCTTTAAAATGGTTGAAGCAAATCAATACAAAATCCAATATCGCGTAATGCTTGCACGGTATCGAGGGAAAACCACATGCCCCGAGTGTAATGGAAATCGTCTGCGACCTGAAGTTGAGTATGTCAAAATATGCAACAAAACAATATCTGATATTGTCAAAATGCCCATAGATAAAGCCAAGGATTTTTTTGACAATATAGCTCTCGACAAACAAGATACCGAGATTGCGTCTCGCCTGCTTATTGAAATTCGCAACCGCCTCAGATTTCTATGCAATGTCGGGCTCAGTTATTTAACTCTTGACCGTTTGTCATCATCATTATCGGGAGGAGAAAGTCAACGCATAAATCTTGCGACATCTCTCGGTAGCAGCCTCGTCGGCTCTCTATATATACTTGACGAGCCAAGCATCGGTTTACACTCTCGCGACACACAGAAACTCATAAGCGTTTTACGCAATTTGCAACAACTCGGAAATACAGTGGTAGTTGTTGAACATGATGAAGAGATAATGAGAGCTGCCGACTACATCATTGACGTAGGGCATGATGCAGGTCGACATGGAGGAGAAATTATTTATCAGGGTGATATTAAAAATCTGCAAAAAGCCTCTCATAGTTATACCGTTAAATACTTAAACGGAGAATTAACCATTCCAACACCGCGTTATCGACGCAAATGGAATAGCTTCATTGAAATTAAAGGCGCAAGAGAACACAATTTAAAGAATATTGATGTTAAATTCCCTCTTGGGATATTGACTGTGGTTACAGGTGTTAGTGGTTCGGGAAAGTCTACTCTTGTAAGAGATATTTTATATCGAGCAATGATGCGTCATTTAGAAGAATCATGTGATGCCCCGGGCGCTTTTATGGGATTGCATGGTGATTTGTCTCGTATTACTGCAATTGAATTTGTTGACCAAAACCCAATCGGAAAATCTACTCGTAGTAATCCGGCAACCTACCTTAAAGCTTACGATGAAATACGCCGTCTATATGCCGATCAACAAGGAGCAAAGCAAATGGGATTTACATCGGCATTCTTTTCTTTCAATGCCGAAGGCGGTCGCTGCGAAGAATGTAAAGGAGAAGGAACAATAACCATCGAAATGCAATTCATGGCTGATATCACTATACCTTGCGAGGCTTGTCATGGACAAAGATTTAAACAAGATGTCCTTGAAATAGAATTCCGTGGTAAAAACATTAATGATATTCTTAATCTAACTGTCAATCAGGCTATAGAATTTTTCAGCGAAAGCGAGGGTTCTACTGAGAAAAAAATAGTTCGACGATTACAACCGCTCAAAGATGTTGGGCTTGGATACATCAAACTTGGACAACCTTCATCTACATTATCAGGCGGTGAAAATCAGAGAGTTAAACTTGCTTACTACTTAAGCCAAGAAAAGCCTGAGCCTACAATGTTCATCTTTGACGAGCCAACAACAGGACTTCATTTCCATGATATAAATACTTTGATGGATTCTTTCGACCGATTAATAAAACAAGGTCATACGGTAATAATTATCGAGCATAATATGGACATTATTAAATGTGCCGACTACATCATTGACATAGGTCCTGAAGGAGGTGAAAATGGAGGGCATATTGTTGCCATCGGAACACCCGAAGAGGTCGCTTCTAATCCTAACTCTTATACAGGTATCTATCTGAAAGAAAAACTCTCACAAGAATAATCTTGTGAGAGTTTTTGCTATTTCAAATTTGTTTGAATAAAATTTATCTTATACGATCGTAGCTTTTTAGCAAACGTTCATCAGCAACAATGTGACGATATGCGCCCAACATAATACCAAGTGTGGCAACCACTAATAACAATGTACCTTTCCAGACTACTACATCTGTCCAAATATTATACATTATCAATGCACCCGCAATTATTGACGCAACATTAAGCATCATACATATTTTTACTACAGTCTTTTGTCGCGCAAGATTTTTATATAGAAAAATTGATATAAATAAAAGTATTGCTATTAAAACATTTAGAGTTAGATATATAGGGAAATTATATACACTGAGTTCACTATTTTCAACTAATGCTATAGGCAAATAGCAAAAAAGCCCCATGAATATTGATGCAATCAATAAATACAATGATTGCCAACGTTGTATTACCATATCTTTTTAATTTATTTATTAATATCAATTACAAAATTACAACAAAGAAACGAAAGAGTAAATAGTACTGGAAACAAATTATAGATTTATGCACGTTTCTTTAATGTAAATTCAAATCTCAATCCACCATTTGAGCGATTGGTGACGATTATATTTCCACCGTGAAATTGAACTGCATGCTTTACAATTGCGAGACCAAGACCTGTACCTCCTTTCTGACGAGAACGCCCTTTATCCACTCGATAAAATCGTTCAAAAAGTCGAGATAACTGCTCTTTTTCAACACCTTTACCATCATCTTCAAAAGAAATACAACATTCTTTTTCATTATTATATAATAATGAAATATATATATTTTTTCCACCCGAATATGCTATTGAATTTTCTGTAAGATTTTGAAAAATAGACCCTATGAGCGAAAGATTTCCATCAATTTCTACTTGTTCTTCAAAATTTGTATGTAACATCAGACGTTCATCTTCAGGCATAATTGCCAATTCTTCAGCAATTTCTGATATTATATTATTGATATTTACTATCTCTCTACTTATAAGCCCACTACCATCCTCCATTCGAGTAATAAGAGATACATCGCTCAACAATCGTCTAAGTCGCTCATTATGAGTATAACATCGTTCAATTAATTCCTGACGTTTTTCTTCATTTAAATCAATACCCGATAACAATGTTTCAAGACATACTTGAATAGAAGCAACCGGAGTTTTTAGTTCATGGTTAATATTATTTGTTAGTTGCCGTTTGATGCGATTTTTCTCTTGTTCAGCCTCATAGTGATTAACCCGCTCAATATCTTTACCTAGTTTCCGAGTGGTAAAATAAGCCAATATACTCATGGATAAACTAATAGAAATCATCACTACCAAGAATGTCCAATCAGCTTCAAGTAAATCATGAAGAGTATTAGAATAAGGGATTGCAGTACGCACAATTACCCTCTCCCCTCTTGTCGCCGAATAAAAATATTCCCTACCATCACTTGTTGATTGCCGTCCGATGTGATACCCAAAACCTTTTTTCATCGCATCGGCAATTTCCGAACGATTACGATGATTATTAAGAGAATCTATTGATATTGTATTATCATAGATTACTGCTCCGGAAAGAGCTATAACGGAAATACGCAAATTCTCAAATGGTTTTTCGTGTAATGCAATATATTCCTCATAAGACTCCCCATCTTCAATTGCCACAAGTAAATGCCTATTGTATTGTTGCAATTGAGCGCTCAAGAATTCCGATTTATATTCTTTTTCCCGTATATATTGAAAGACTATAAAACATAATACAATAGCCCACGAAAATGCAAGCAACTGTAAAAAAAGTCGTTTGTGATATGATAACTTAATCACGGAAGCCATAACCAAAACCTGAACGAGTAACTATATATGCTCCATAATCACCTATTTTAGAGCGCACGCGGGTAATGTTTACATCAATCGTACGATCTAATACAACAACCTCATCACTCCACACACGACTCAAAATCTGTTCTCGAGAACAAATTTTTCCTCTATGAGAAATAAGATATACCAACAATTCAAACTCTTTTTTTGCAAGTTTAACTTCTGTACCATCTACAATGCAACGCTTAAACTCCAAATCAAGAATTAATCCGTCGACTTGCAAAATATTCGGTTTTTCCACCGATATATTATTCTTCTGTTGTGATGTGCGACGTAATACACTCCTTATTCGTGCTATGACATTTCGAATTGTATATGGCTTAATTATATAGTCATCAGCACCAAGATTAAGCCCCATTATCATATCATCTTCAGTATCTCGTGCGGTACAAAATATAATTGGTATATTAGCTGTTGTTATATCATTAATTCCTAGTGTCTCGTGTAGATACCA
>CAZCEB010000003.1:0-20591 GCA_964497305.1 uncultured Muribaculaceae bacterium
GACCAGGGACCGGATCTCGAAACTATCCACATCAAGATCTCTCTTCTCCGAGATCTTTTCGAGAATATGGTCGATCCGATTTTTATAACTTGTCCGGATCTCTTTACTTAAAGGGTGTTCCACCGCTTCTTTATAGGCTGCTTTCCCACCGTACCACTCCACGACTTTTGCGTACTGCTTCTGGACCTTCTCTGAGGATACCGCATCCAGATAGTGTTCCTTCCACGCCTCCACGGAACCGAACTCTTTGACTGCCGTCTCTCGCAGTTCCTCCGGCATGTTTTTCAGCATCGCATTAAACAGTTCTGAACTTTCTTCCCTTCCAAAGACCGTAAAATCCATCGTATCCGCTCCTTTCAGCGCATCGTCGATGCTTCCGATCAGACGTTCCAGACGTTCTTTTTCCGCCGTCAGCATCGATTTCTGCAGTCTCAACACATGATTCCTGTCAAGAGCAGGATTTTCTATGATTTCTTTTATGGTCTTCAGGGGAATGTCCAGTTCCCGGAAATAGAGGATCTGCTGCAGCACAGACAGTGCCTCTTCGTCGTAAAGCCGGTAGCCGGCTTCGCTCTTCCCAGTGGGATGGAACAATCCTATTTCGTCGTAGTACCGAAGCGCCCGTGCACTGACACCCGTTAACTTCGACATTTCCTTAATCGTCATCATAGCAAATGCCTCCTGTCTCCTGATGTCTTCAGCATAGTGGTTGACGCTGCGGCAAGGTCAAGTAGAATTATCAAAAAAGTTTTGAAAGTACGATCCTGATCAATGCAGCAACGGCAAATGCAGCGATAAAGGCTATCACTTTTAACGCCGGCGCAGGGATACGGCCCCAGCCGGTATTTCTTATTCGAAGCCTGCTCAGCAATCCTGTCGTATACAAAGGGAACATGACAACCGTAACATAGATCAACGCTTCGGAATATCCATAAACATACCTGAGTACTGTATTCCTTTCATAAGCGCCGGTCTCCCCCAGTACCAGATACACGATCAGCGCAATAAGACCTATGATACTGAGATTTCGAATGCTCTTAACCAGTTTTTCTTTTTCTACGCCAGCATAATCTGACATGGCATCCGCCACTTCTTTTACTTCCTCATTCATTTCGTCGCTTTTCCTTTCTCCCGCAATGATCTCAGGAATGCCGACATCATAGAAATCAGCGATCTCCGAGAGCAGGCTGATATCCGGCATATTGCTCCCGGTCTCCCAGCGTGACACCGTTCTCGCCGAGACACCAAGCTTTTCTGCGAATTGTTCCTGAGTGATTCCCTGTTCCCTGCGAAGCTCCCGCAGGAAGCTTCCGATTTTCTTCTGGTCCAAGTCTTTCCCTCCTTTCTATTCGCAGAAGGTCTATTTTCCACAACAATAAAATCTATAATGTATTTCTTCATTATGTAATATTTATGTTATATTACAAAGTTAATAATAAAACGTGAAGAATTATTTGAAATTGGATTATATTATTGATGTTTTATTAAATTTTTTTATGTGTAGGGGTGAAAGACTCAAAACTATTATCACTATAGAATACCATAATATTTACGATTGTTTTATTTGTGTCTGGAGTAAATGACAATTGTTTTGTTGTATTTGTATTTGTATTTGTATTTGTATTTGTATTTATCTCTTTTAATGATTTCCCTATTTTGTCAATTGTGTCATTAGAAATCAAATCTAAATTTTCTGACATGTTTTCTGTACAATCGAAATTGATTCCCAATGATGATGTAAATAGGTTACTATCAGCTGTTTGAGATGTTAGATTATCTAAATTTTGCTGTGTTTTACTCGTTGTGGTTTCAATATTCTGGTTGACTAACATATCTCCTTCGCCAAACATTAACCATAGCATTGATAAAGAGGGGAATGATGAGTGAATTTTTCCGATTATTTCGTCGCTGATTTTTTTATTACGCCCATTTAGTATTTGCGATACTGTAGGGCGAGGTATATTACAAGTATCCGCAAATTGAGAACTTGAAATTTGTGATAAATTCATAAATATTTTAATGCGAGAAACGATGTCCATTCAATTTATATTTAAAAATAATCGGTATGCAAATGTAATCAATTAAATTAGAATTTCAAAATTTTATAAAGTAAATAATCTTGACGGAATGCTATGCAATTGTAAATGACAACAAATAATAGAATACCTCTAGGTTTTAAGCTTGGGTTTAGTTATTGTGTGTAAATTATTGAAATAATACATGTTAAGCGCTTAGAATTGCGTGGGTAGTGCTATTGGGGATGTGAAATTATGGAGATATTGAATAAAATATATAAGCAATTAATATAGTAGGTATGAAAATCAATGACTTATGTCTAATGTAAAAATAATAAAACCAATAAAATTGACAATTTTTAATAGTAATATTGGAGTTTATACAGGAGTAAATTCATTAGTTACATTCAATAAACCTATTGGAGTATTTTGTAGTTTAAAAATGCAAATAGGCGATAGAGTTGAGTTAAGCTGAATTTAGAAGATGTTAATGTAAACAGTCTAAATATCGCCGATACTATTATAATTTTTCTATAGAATAGGTGTGGTTAACATAATATTGATTATGACGCCAATCCCCGTAGTTTTTCTGATTAAAACGCCCCCTTTAAATTTTTTATTTTATATTATATTAGTGAATAATTGTCGTTTTTTCGACTTTGGGGTTTTGTGAGCCTTTGAAATAAATAAATAATTTATTAACTTTACTCCTTAAATATCTTTATATGAGAAAACGACAGTCACGTATATCAATTTTTGTATTAATTATATTTGCATTGACATCAGTTATGCAATTTCATCATCATGACTGTTATGGTAATATATATATATATTTGACAACATTTGACGATTTAGTGATTGGTCAATCAGATGATTTTTTTGAACATTGTAACCATGATCATGAAGAAGATACTCACCATCATCATAAAGATGTTTCATGTTCAATGCATTTAGGTAGTTATAAAGGCTCTGAACAAAGTATAATTAAGCTATTAATTACTCCACTATTGTTATATGGATTATTGCATTTAAATCAAATTATAATAGAAAATATAATAATAGATATAATTGTTGGAGATGCGAAATATTATGATAACTATATAAATAATGTAATAAAATCAATTTCTGCTTTTCGTGCCCCCCCTGTTAGGAATTAAAATATGAGATTTGTGAATATTTATTAACTAATATTTTAATTCAAATAAATATGAAAATTATAAATAAATTACTTTTTGTGGGGATCATATTGTGCGTTGGTTGTACTCCTTCAGCTCAAGATGATGGTTTAGGACACCACCACGATCATAATCATACTATTGATAATGTAAATAATGAAGAGATTATACTTTCTTCGAGTGAGGCTAAACGTTTTGGTGTGTATTCTCAAATGGTTAAGCCTCAGGAATTTAGTGAGATAATAAAAGTTTCAGGGCAAATATTGTCAGCACCAGACGATCAATCGGTTGTTGTAGCGTCTTCTTCTGGAATATTAACATATAATAAAGGTATTATAGAAGGCAAGAAAGTTTTGTATGGAAATTCTGTTGCGACGATATCAGCACGTGGAATTTCCGGAGGTGATGCAAATGAGGCTGCTCGTATTGCTTATGAAGCTGCAAAACTTGAGTATGAACGCGTTGTCCCATTACATAAAGATGGAATAATTTCGACTAAAGATTATAATGTGATTAAGCAATCCTATGAACAAGCAAAAATAGCCTATACAGGTAATTCTTCAGGAAGTTCTGCATTAGCTGTATCTGATGGAGTGATAACAAAGTTATTGGTTAAGCAGGGTGAACATGTTTCTATTGGTCAACCGATAGCTATTATATCAGGAAATACTCGGTTAACCTTGAGGGCAGATATTCCTGAAAAATATTATAATTTTTTACCTACAATATCAACAGCAAATATACGCCCAACATATTCTGAAAATGTGATATCTTTGGAGAATTTAAATGGTAAACTTGTTACACCATCGGTAGCATCTTCTCAGATTGGATATGTTCCTATATATTTTACTTTTGATAACGATGGCTCGGTAGTTCCTGGCGCTTTTGTGGATATATATTTGTTTGGCTCCATTCGAAAAGATGTTATTGTCTTGCCAAAGGATGCGATTATTGAGCAACAAGGTAAATATTATGTCTATGTAAAATTAGACGATGAATGTTATGAAAAGAAATTAATTACGTTGGGTAGTTCCGATGGGACGAATTACGAAATTAAAAGTGGTCTTACTCGTCGGGATGAGGTCGTTTCTCATGGAGCAATTATTGTTAAGCTTGCAGAAGCAAGTGGCGCAGTACCTGCAGGTCATAGTCACAGCCATTAAGAGAGGAGGCTATTATGTTAAATAAAATAATACAATTCTCTCTATCCAATAGAGTTATAATTTTAATATTATCGGGATTATTAGTTCTTGCAGGTGTTTTTGTATTAACTCGCACAGAAGTAGATATTTTTCCGGATTTGAATGCTCCTACAGTTGTTGTGATGACTGAAGCGTCAGGATATGCACCAGAGGAAGTAGAACAATTAGTAACCTTTCCAATCGAAACATCAGTAAATGGAGCAACTGGAGTTAGACGTGTACGTTCTTCTTCTTCAACTGGATTTTCTATCGTATGGGTTGAATTTGATTGGGGAATGGATATATATCAAGCTCGTCAGATCGTGTCTGAACGATTGGTAAATCTATCTGAAACATTCCCTCCGGGAGTAAACTCCCCTACTCTGGGACCACAATCTTCAATCTTGGGTGAAATTATGATAATAGGTCTTACGGCTGACTCTACTTCGATGAGTGATGTTAGATCTATTGCTGATCGTGTTATACGACCACGCATGCTTTCAATTGGAGGCGTTTCTCAGGTTTCTGTTATAGGGGGAGATATTAAGGAATATCAGATACAGATTATTCCTGAAAAGATGCGATATTATAATGTAACACTTGATGAAGTAATGTCAAGTGTACAATTATTGAATAATAATGCATCAGGAGGCGTTTTGTATGAATATGGCAATGAATATTTGATAAAAGGAGATATAACTACAGCATCTACAGATGATATAGGGAAAGCGGTTATTAGAAGTGATGGTAATGGAATCGTTTTAGTTGAAGATGTTGCAAATATTCAGATTGGCAATAAATTACCTCGTTTAGGTGTGGCTTCAGAAATGTCTAAACCAGCTGTATTACTTACTATAACAAAGCAGCCGGCAGTAGGTACAATAGAACTGACTGAGAAGATTGAGGTAGATTTAAAGAAAATATCAAAAAATATTCCTGCTGATATCAAAATTTCAACAGATATTTTTAAACAAAGTGAATTTATTGATAATTCAATATCAAATTTGCAGAAATCGCTTATTGAGGGTGCTATATTTGTTATTATAGTGCTATTTATTTTTTTGATGAATGTGCGCACAACGTTGATTTCGCTTGTAGCATTGCCCCTTTCTATTATTATTGCTGTACTTGTGTTGTATTCGTTAGATATGACAATTAACACAATGAGTCTTGGGGGTATTGCTATTGCAATAGGATCGCTTGTTGATGATGCTATCGTTGATGTCGAAAATGTATATAAACGATTGAGAGAAAACCGTTTGTTGCCATCAGAACAACGTAAATCGACAATTGAGACTGTTTTTGAGGCATCAAAAGAGGTACGTATACCAATTTTAAATTCTACACTGATTATAGTTGCAAGTTTCTTACCTCTATTTTTCCTTAGTGGAATTGAAGGACGTATGTTGATCCCATTGGGAATTTCGTTTATTGTTGCACTTGTAGCATCTACGATAGTCGCATTAACTCTCACACCTGTATTATGCAGCTATCTGTTAGGATCAAAAAAAGCAACGCAATCAATAGAGAAAGATGCATGGATAGTGGTTAGAATGAAATTGATTTATCATAAAAGCTTGCAATGGAGCTTAAGTAATAGAAAAGCGGTATTGGTATCTGTTGGCACATTATTTGGTATTTCGATAGTTATATTTTTTACACTTGGACGAAGTTTTTTGCCTGCATTTAATGAGGGATCATTAACAATTAATATCAGTACACTTCCAGGTATATCTCTTGATGAAAGTGATAAGATCGGTCGAGAGGCTGAACGATTGATATTGTCTATCCCAGAGGTTAAAACTGTTGCACGTCGTACCGGACGTGCTGAATTGGCAGAGCATTCATTTGGTGTAAACACATCTGAAATTGATGCCCCTTATGAGTTAAAAGGTCGTTCAAGAGGCGAAATGGTTAAGGATTTGCGAGCGAAATTGGCATCATTACCAGGTGTGAATGTCGAAATTGGACAACCTATATCTCATCGTATTGATGCAATGTTGTCTGGAGCTAAAACTCAAATAGCAATAAAAATATTTGGTGATGATTTAAATCGTTTATATTCACTTGGAAATAAGATTAAAACATCAATATCAGGAATTGAAGGAATTGTGGATGCTAATATTGAACAACAAGTTGAACGTCCACAACTTAACATTCGCCCTCGACGTGAATTATTGGCTAAATATGGTATTCCTATTAATGAATTTGCTCATTTTATAAATGTAACGCTTGCAGGAGAGGTTGTTTCTCAAGTATATGAAAAAGGACTTCCTTATGATGTTACTGTGCGTCTTGATGATGAACATCGCAATTCGATGGAAAAAATATCAAATTTGATGATAGATAGCAATGTTGGTAAAATTCCGTTAAGTTATGTTGCTGACATAATATCTGCGACAGGACCTAATACAATAAATCGTGAAAATGTGAGTCGTCGTATAATTGTATCGGCTAATGTTCAAGATAGAGACTTGCGTAGTGCTGTAAATGAGATACAGGATAAGATAGAGACTGAAATTGTATTGCCTGAAAATTATTATGTTACCTATGGTGGTCAATTTGAAAGCGAGGCTGAAGCCTCTAGAACTCTAGCCATAACATCTATTGGGGCATTAATTGTTATATTTATGTTGCTTTATCAAGAATATCGCAAATTAAATCAATCTCTTATAATTTTGCTTAATATGCCATTAGCAATGATCGGGGGTATATTGATACTTAGATTTACTTCAGGAGAGCTAAATATACCTGCTATTATAGGATTTATATCATTATTAGGTATAACAACACGTAATGGTATGTTGCTAATGTCGAGATATAATAATTTGCGAGATGAAGGAATTCCTTTGCTGGAACGTATATATCGTGGTTCGATAGATCGCCTTAATCCTATAATTATGACTGCATTAACATCAGCATTGGCTTTAATTCCTATTGCAGTTAGTGGTAGTGAGCCTGGTAATGAGATACAATCACCGCTTGCAATCGTTATACTTGGTGGATTGATAACATCTACAGTCCTAAATATCTATGTAGTCCCAATCGTGTATTATCTAATTAGTAAAAAAGAAAAATAATGAAAAAGATATATTCATTAGTACTAATATTCTTTGCTTTGACATCTGTTGCTCAGGATTATGATACATTGCTGAATACAATCGTTGCAAACAACCCTGATATTGCGGCAATGGAAGCTTCGATTGAAAGCGAAGTATTGTCTATTAAAAGCGAGAATAATTTGCCTAATACCGATATTGATTTTGAACATCAATGGGGTCCAAAGGAGGTTGGAAACAAATGGAGTGTAGGCATTTCACAAGGATTTGAATGGCCTGGAGTATATAGCGAGCGTCGCAAGGCTGCACAGTCGATTACTGATGCAATGACATCTCTTAAACGTAGCAACTATCTTGATAAATTGCTTGATGTAAAATTGCTATTTATCGATATCGTTAATATACGTAAAAATATCGCCATTATGGATGAAGTTCTTAATCACATGACACAACTGAAAGAGAAATATCATAATGGCTATCGTCAGGGTGAGGTTACAATCCTTGATGTTAATAAAATTGATATTGAATATATATCAGTCTCTCGTCGTTGTAATGAATTAAGAACACAGTTAACCATTCTTGAGAATTCACTTACTGCACTTAATGGCGGTAAAGATTGCTCTGCAATTATAGCCACCCTAAATGATTATCCGCAAGATATGATATTGTCAGAGGACGATTATGTTGAGATGATTAAGCAAAATGACCCCATGTTGGGCTATAATTCATTTATGACTAAATCGCAAGCATCAACAGCTAAAGTGACTAAACTCAAAAATCTCCCTGGATTTTCACTCGGATATCTTCATGTAAATGAATTAGGCACACATTTCAACGGATTTAAGATAGGATTGTCATTGCCACTTTTCTCTAATCGCAATAAAGTTGCTGCATCTAAGGCATTGTTACGTTCATTTGAAAATGAAGAAACCAGTGTTGAGGTAGCAAAATTATCGGCGATGTATAGCGATAGAGCCAAAGTTTTGACGTTGCATAAGGAGATGAATGAGTATCGTCCTGTGTTTGAGGATAGCAATAATATTGCATTACTCAAAAAGGCTCTTGATGGTGGTGAAATATCATTATTGACATATCTTCAAGAGGTTAATTATTTTCTGTCAGCACAGCGAGAATACATGGATGTCGTTTACCAATATCATTATTCTTTAGCACGGCTCAATCGATATGAATTGCTGAAGTAAAAAAATACTCTATATTGAACTTTTTTAATCGCATGTTGTTTTAATGATATAACCCCATAAAACGACATGCGATTATGATTTACCAGCAGCCAGAACTCCCCTATGCACTTGATGCGTTGGAGCCTGTAATTAGCAAAGACACTGTGAAATACCATTATGGTAAGCATGAGAAAGCCTATATTGATAATCTCAATAATCTCATTAAAGACACAAAATATGAAGATATGAATCTTGAAGATATCATTCGTTTATCTGATGGACCATTGTTTAATAATGCTTCACAAGCATGGAATCATATTTTCTATTTCTTTTCATTCTCTTCCGATGGCGGTGGAGAGCCTGATGGCGAACTTGCTGAAGCAATAAACAATCAGTTTGGTTCATTTGATGAATTCAAAAAAGCTTTTGTTGAAGCAGGAGTAAAACTTTTTGGATCAGGTTGGGTATGGTTATCCAAAGATGGTAAAGGTCGATTATTTATAACACAAGGTAGGAATGCCGAAAATCCTCTCACTCAGGGATTGACTCCTCTACTTTGTTTTGATGTGTGGGAGCATGCTTACTATCTTGATTATCAAAACCGTCGAGCCGATTCACTTAATAGTTTATGGGATATTATTGATTGGTCTGTAATAGGAAGTCGATTTTAGATTAACTAACGCAAAAGCACTATAATCGTAGATTAAGCATAATGTGATGAATGTGGATTGAGGTCTGCGTGAGCAGCCCTCTTTCTTCGTTATTGTATATATTAATATTATCATATTAAGTTATAATCTCAATACCAATGATTAAATATACTAATAATCAAATAAATTTTGTAACTTTGCATTAAAGTGTTAAGAATAAATTAATTGCATGATGATAAGAATTATATTTTCTATTGTTTTAGTGTTTTTACCTTTTGTTGCAAAAACTTCGGAATGTGAAATCTATTTACCAGATGATAAAGCTGTTGTAACCGATGATTTCCATTTTGTATGCCATTGGGGAGATAATAACGATCTCATTCTTCAAATTGCTACTGATAGTGAATTCTTGGATATTATATACGCAGGGAGTTCAAAATGGGTATTGTATAATGATTATTATATGCAGTATCTCATGGCAATAACTAATTTTGATAATGGTACATATTATTGGCGTATTGCTAAAGATTCTGAGTTTTCGGCAACTCGTAGTTTTATTGTTGAAGGTCAACCGGAAACAAGTAATGATTATAAATTGGTTAGAGAACAATATGACTACCCTATTGTCCATTTGTCAAATGGATTACCTCCTATTTCAATAACATCTATGTGGATACGTTCTGATTTAAATGAGAATGGATTAGGTCAGACAGACAAAGGTGCATATAATACATCTATGATAGTAAAAGAAGGCATTATATATATAGGCAACGGCATCAATACAGCTCAATTATATCGGTATAATGCATATACAGGTGAACAACTTTCAACTATCGATATTGACTTTGGCTCATATACTAAACCTACAATGCCATTAGCTGATATGTGTATGGATGAAGATGGAAATGTGATTATGACAAATCGAGCAAGTAGTGCTAGTGAAAGATACATCTATGCTCATCGCATAGATGTTACAACCGGAAAAGTTACAGGTGAATATAAATGTGAATTACCATTAGCATCAAATATATCAAATGCAACATTTTATCGTAGTTCTATAAAAGGGAGTGTAACGACAGGAGAATTTACAATATATTCGGCTATAATGCCTGTTACATCCTATTCAACACTATGTAAATGGGAATTCTTTAATTGGACTTCGACATTACAAACCTCAAAATTTAATTATATTTCAACTGATATGAATACGAGTCGACCAATTGTTAGTCCTATTGATGACCAGTATTTTATATTGGATGACAATAAATATAATTACCCAACTATTTTTAGTTGGGACTCTAATGAAGTTGTGGCAGAATTACCCTCTGATATGTTACCTATAGATAAAAAATGCATGGGAGTTGATATATTTAAACATTCGGGAATGAATATGATTGCTTATGCTTCAAGTATTACAGACGCTTCAAAATTTAATCTCGCAATTTTACCAGATGAATTCCCTACAACATTTAATGGGATAAAAAAGTTATGGACTTTTCCAAATCAATCATTAGGCTCTGTAGCACCTTCTATTCCTTGTATGACAACACGTGTGGTTGATGCATCTATTGATGGAGCATCAACATCTCGTAGTTATCTATATATCTATTCCTCTGGAAATGGATTGGCTGCTTATGTGTTGTCTCATGCAATTACTACCGGAATTGCTAATGTAGCAAAAAATGAAGTGGAAATAAAGCTTAATGGAAGAGATTTAGTTATAAATCAAATAGTTGATTTAATTGAGATATATAACATGTGTGGGATAAAAATTAAGCAAGCCGATAACACATCGGTTATCAGCTTGCAAGATTTGTCATTAGGTGTATATATTGCAAAATTCGCAAATAGCAATAAGGCTTACAAGTTTGTGCTAAAATAACTTTTGGGTAATTGTCGGCAGTTATATTGGGATGCCATAATCTCACCATATGCACCTGCTGAACGCAGAGCCAATAAATCTCCACGTTTTGTAATAGGGAGTTTTTCCTCTTCTCCAAATCGGTCTGATGATTCGCATATTGGTCCTACTACATCATACACATCTGTAGTATCATCTTGACTTGTGATGTTTTCAATTAAGTGATGAGCTTCGTATAGTGCAGGACGAATAAGTTCGGTAAACCCGGCATCAACGATTACAAATTTCTTTTTCAATCCCTCTTTTACATATAACACTTTAGTAATGAGGCTTCCACATTGTCCCACAATAGAGCGACCAAGCTCAAAGTGGAGTTGTTGTCCCTCTTTCAATTCCAAATGCTTGTCAAATGTTTCAAAATAACTTTTAAAATCTGGAATTGGATTTGCATCGGGATTGTCATAATCAATGCCTAATCCACCTCCTACGTTAATTGATGCAAACTTAATACCTTGTGCTTCATAATGTTTTTGTAACTCATTAATCTTATGACAAAGGTGCTTAAAGGGTTCGTTTACAGTAATTTGAGAGCCTATGTGAAAATGTAATCCTTGTAAATTTATATTTGGTGATGTAAGACAGTGTTCAATAACTTTATCAAGCATTTCAAGGCTAATACCAAATTTATTTTCAGCGAGACCTGTTGTGATATAGTGATGTGTGTGTGCATCAATATTAGGATTAACTCTAAGAGCAATGTTCGCTATTTCGCCTTTTATTTCTGCTATTTCCTGAATAACATCAAGTTCAGCTTCAGATTCTACATTAAAGCAAGAGATGTTGTTATTAAGTCCTAATTCAATCTCCCAATCGCTTTTCCCTACTCCGGCAAATACAATTTTGGATGAATCAAAACCGGCATCAAGAGCAGTTTGTACTTCCCCACCACTCACACAATCAATGCCTAATCCGGCTTCTTTGATAATGCGAAGAATTTCGGGATTAGCATTGGCTTTTATTGCATAATGAACATGATAATTGCTCTTTGATGAATATCTATTAATTTCCTCAAGAGTTTTTTGTAATAGGTTGAGGTCATAATAATAGAAAGGAGTGCGAATTTTTTCAAACTCCTTAATTGGAAATTGTGTCATAATTTGAAAGTTTGGTTATTTATTTTTAAACAAACGATCGCTTAAAAGGTTTAATGCCTTAACTTTATCTTCTTTGCGTACAAGGAATGAAATATTATAGTTACTACCACCATAAGAAATCATTCTCACCGGAATTTCTTTTAAAGCGTCAAGAGCTTTTGCCTCAAATCCACGGTTTTGCCATTCCAAATCTCCAACAACGCAGATAATGACCATGTCTTTGTCTACAGTAACAGTCCCAAATTTTTTCAAATCGTCAAGAATTTGAGATAGATTACGTTCATTATCTATTGTTACAGAAACTCCCACTTCTGATGTTGCAATCATGTCTATAGGAGTTTGGTATGTTTCAAAAATTTCAAATACTTTGCGCAAGAACCCATATGCAAGCAACATTCTACCTGATTTAATCTTGATTGCAGTAATATTGTCTTTTGCGGCAACAGCTTTTATTTTGCACGATGCTGATGTGTTATATATCAAAGTACCATGAGCATTTGGTTGCATTGTATTTAGCAAACGTACAGGTATATTGTTCAACTTGGCTGGGAGAACACATGTAGGATGTAAAATTTTTGCTCCGAAATATGCAAGTTCTGCTGCTTCTTCAAAGTGTAATTCGCTAACAGGTTCAGTCCCTTCTACAAAGCGAGGATCATTATTGTGCATACCATCGATATCAGTCCATATCTCAATTTCCTCGGCATTAATAGCACATCCGATAAGTGATGCAGTATAATCGCTACCTCCACGTTGCAGATTATCAATTTCTCCATAGGCATTGCGACAGATATACCCTTGAGTAATATATATATCGGCATCAGGATGCTTATCAAGTAGAGCTGTTAGTTTTTGTTTTATATATTGAGTATCTGGCTCTGCATTTTTATCAGTGCGCATATAATCCAAGGCTGGAAGCATTTCAGAATTTACACCACATTCTTGTAAATACAAGTTCATCATAGCAGTAGACATAAGTTCACCTTGTGCGAGAATTTCTTTCTCTTCAAACATGGTAAATAAATCTTTTGTAAATGAACGCATGTAATTAAAGCAGGCTTTAACTTCTTTAATCGCCTTTTCTTTATACTCATCAGTACGATATAGTTCGTTTATCGTCTGTTTATATTTAGCCTCAAGAGTATTAATGGTTTCTTTTGCACCATCAGTATTCTTCTTGTAAAGATAATCTGAAATTTCAACCAATGTATTTGTCGTTCCTGACATTGCTGAAAGAACAATAATATTTTTACCTCGCTCGGTGATGAGTTTGGCAACTTCTTTAATTCGTTGAGCTGAACCTACTGATGTTCCACCAAATTTTAATACTTTC
Organism: uncultured Muribaculaceae bacterium; assembly: GCA_964497305.1. Taxonomy (GTDB): domain Bacteria; phylum Bacteroidota; class Bacteroidia; order Bacteroidales; family Muribaculaceae; genus RGIG4079. The sequence continues at coordinate 13,610 of CAZCEB010000003.1, forward strand.
ATGTTGCTATATTATAGAGAGTTATTTTATTAATTCTAATTTATTTTAATAGGATGCAAAATTACAAAAATGTGATTACATATTTGTATTTACGTTGAAATATATTGATTTTAAACTTCTATTATATGTTTGTTCTCACATTTTATTATACGTCCGGGGTATTCTTCAACAAAATTCATATTATGGGTTGCCATGATAACTGCTGTTCCCTCGTTTGATATGCGATGAAGATGCTTGACAATTTGATCTCCGGTTGTAGGATCCAAATTACCTGTTGGCTCATCAGCAAGTATCAATTTAGGTCGATTAAGCAATGCTCTAGCTATAACTATGCGCTGTTGTTCGCCTCCTGATAATTCATGAGGCATTTTGTAGGATTTGTTTATCATGCCCATTTCTTTCAAAACTTCTTCTATGCGAGAGTCTTTTTCTGCATTATTCTTCCACCCTGTTGCATCTAATACAAATTTTAGGTTGTCATATACACTCCTATCTGTAAGTAGTTGAAAATCTTGAAAGACGATACCTATTTCGCGCCGTAGCATAGGTATTTCTTTTTTCTTTATGTGAGTTAAATCATAATCCAAGACTGATGCGTCTCCGTCCAAAATGGGAATTTCTGCATACATAGATTTTAGCATACTGCTTTTTCCACTACCAACTTTCCCTAATAAATATGCAAATTCTCCTTCTTGTAATTCAAAATTCACATTCTTTAGAACAATGAGTTCTTTGCGAAGAATTTCTACATTTTTGTATTGGACGATGCTCATATAACTTATTCTTTGTGTCGTTTAACAAGCTCTTCTGCCAAATCTTCTATTCTTAATCCCTTAGACGTTAATAAAACAATTAAGTGATATATCATGTCTGATGCTTCATATACTAATCGATCATTACTACCATTAGTAGCCTCAATAACTGTTTCTACAGCTTCTTCCCCTACTTTTTGAGCCATTCGATTAATCCCTTTTTGGAAAAGAGATGTTGTGTATGAACCTTCCGGCATTTCATTATATCGGCGTAAGATAAAATCTTGTAAATATCTAAAGAATTCAACACCCCAATCATTTTTAGTTTGAAAACATGTATCATTTCCAGTATGACAAACAGGACCAACAGGAACGACTTTAATTAGGAGTGTGTCGTGATCGCAATCTTCATCAATTGAGACTACATTTAGGAAATTTCCACTCTCTTCACCTTTTGTCCAAAGACGATTCTTTGTACGACTAAAAAAAGTTACTTTACCTGTTTCAATTGTTCTTTTGTATGCTTCTTCATTCATGAATCCAAGCATAAGAACATTTTTTGTGCGAGAGTCTTGAATAATAGCAGGAACAAGTCCTTGCATTTTGTTAAAATCAATAGCCATATAATTGTGTATTATATTCTGATATTTATATTTCGTTCATTTAGATAAAGTTTCAATTTATCAATTGGAATTTCATTAAAATGAAAAATACTAGCGGCTAAAGCCGCATCGGCTTTCCCTGTAGTGAAAACGTCATAAAAATGAGAGTAATCCCCTGCTCCACCTGAGGCTATAATGGGTATGCTTAATTTATCATTAAGTATGGCTAATGCTTCACAAGCAAAGCCCGTTTTTACGCCATCATGATCCATACTTGTAAATAGGATTTCTCCAGCTCCTCGTTCTTGAGCTTCGTATGCCCAATTAAGAAGAGTCCGTTCAGTTGGTATACGTCCGCCATTAATATAACAAATCCATTCTCCATTATACCAACGAGCATCGATTGCAGTTACACACACTTGATTACCAAAATTCTTGGATATATTATCAATGAGGTTAGGATTTTTAATAGCTGCAGAATTAATAGAGATTTTATCAGCCCCGGCATTTAGAAGTTTATCGACATCTGATACGTCATTAATGCCACCTCCTACGGTAAAAGGAATACTAATGTTTTCAGCTATTCTTGTAACTAAATCAACAAATGTTTTGCGCCCTTCGTGAGATGCTGTTATGTCAAGAAAAACTAATTCATCGGCTCCATCTTGGCTATATTTCTTGCCTAATTCAACAGGATCTCCGGCATTTTTGAAATTGACAAAGTTTACACCTTTGACAGTTGTTCCATCTTTAACATCAAGACAGGGAATTATACGTTTTGCTAACATAATTAGTTCAATTATTTAGGTTAAAACGTTCAATCTCTTTTATAGAAATATGATTTTCATATATTGCTTTGCCTACAATTACTGCAGGGATATTAGCATTATGAAGACATTCTATATCATACATGCTACTTACTCCACCACTTGCGATAAGATATAAATTGGGTATTTCATTTAGTATTGATTGATATAGTTTTATAGATGGACCGGATAACATTCCATCTACATTTATATCTGTTGAAATAACCTGTGTGATACCTTTCGCTTTATAATCTTTGATGAAAGGAATAATTCCAATTTTACTATCTTCTAACCACCCTGATGTTGATATTCTACCATTTCTTGTATCCGCACCAAGTATTATTTTATCGGGACCATATTTATTGATCCATTGGGTAAAAGTTGTGGCATCTTTAATAGCGATACTCCCACCGGTAATCATGGATGCTCCGCATTCAAAAGCGATTCTTATATCGTCATCGCTCTTTATCCCTCCTCCAAAATCAACAATAAGATTTGTATTACCGGCAATATTTTCCAAAACACTATGATTGATAATGTGGTTTGATTTTGCGCCATTTAGATCAACAAGATGTAAACGTTTACAGCCTGCATCTTCAAACATTTTAGCTGTGTCTAAAGGATTATCAGCATATATCGTTTGTTGCTCATAATCTCCTTTGGTGAGACGAACACATTTGCCATCTATAATATCTATTGCCGGAATTATTTCAATCATAATTCAATAAAACGTTTAATTATTGATTCTCCTATATCTCCACTTTTTTCGGGGTGAAATTGAGTTGCATAAAAATTGTCTTTATGAAGAGCTGCACTAAAAGGATGGATATAATCAGTTATTGCTACCGAATCCTCTGTTGTTGGAACATAATAGCTGTGTACATAGTACACATATTGATTCTCAAATTCTTGTGGGATAAATCCAGGTTTAATTCCTCTTAACGTATTCCATCCCATGTGTGGAATTTTGAAGTTAGGAGAATCTAAGGCAAATCGTTTCACAGTGGCATCAAATATCCCTAAACAATCAATGTCTCCCTCTTCAGAATGACTACATAATAATTGTTGTCCTATGCAAATGCCTAAAACTGGTTGAGTGAGGCTCTTTATCAGAATATCTAATTTATGTTTTTGTAAATAATTCATTGCAGTACTTGCTTCGCCCACTCCAGGGAAAATAACTCGATCTGCATTTCTGATAACATCAGGATTGTCGGTTATAATTGCTTCATATCCAATGCGCTTTAATGCGCATTCAACAGAAAAGTTATTTCCGGCATTATATTTTATTATGGCAACTTTCATGTCCAATTTTAGCTAAAAACAACAGTCTTATTGCGATATGTCAAAATTTTGCGTTGTATATGTTTTTCGACAGCTCTTGATAAAACTATTTTTTCAAGATCTCGTCCTTTCTTTACTAAATCATCAATTGTATCTTTGTGTGTAATGCGCACAATGTCTTGCTCAATAATAGGACCGGCATCAAGTTCTGTTGTAACATAGTGGCTTGTTGCACCAATGAGTTTTACCCCTCTATCATATGCGGCATGATATGGTTTAGCTCCAACGAATGCGGGGAGGAAAGAATGATGAATGTTTATGATGCGATTGGGAAATCGCTTAATGAAGTCCTCTGACAAAACTTGCATGTAGCGAGCCAATACAATGAAATCAATGGCATATTTATCCAATAGCTCAAATTCAATTGCTTCCATTTTTACCTTGTTGTCTTTATTAACAGGTATCATTTCATATGGAATATTGAATTGATCTGCTACAACTTTCATGTCGGGATGATTGCTTATGATTAATGGTATTTCAACATCCCATTCTCCGGCAACATATCGAGCAAGAATATCGTATAGGCAGTGAGACATCTTTGATACAAAAATCGCCATTCGTTGACGTTTCTTTGTAAAACTAATTTTAAAATTCATACCATATTTGTTGGCATATAATGTCTCGAAATAATCGCTGATTTTTTCAGATGGAATCCCAAAATTATCTAAATCCCATTCTACACGCATGTAAAAAATGCCATTGACCTTATCTACATATTGGTCAAGATATAAAATATTACCACCATTGGCATTAATAAATTCAGTTATAACTGCAATAATACCCGGTTGGTCGGGACAATGCATAAGCAGTACTGCTGTATTTTGTTTATTATCTTTCACTACAATAAATTTTTGAAATGCAAAGATATAAATTATCGATTGTTAAAACAACTAAGTGTTGCACAAATGTCCCGTTTTGTTGGTTTTTGCAATAAAAATTCCATAAATCTTCGACTTTTTTTTAGTCTTGAAAGGAAAAATGCATCGATTTGTTTAATCAATGCATTTTGTAGTTATATTAATTACCAAGTTCTGACATGAATTTAATTCTGATTAATCTAATCTCTTCCTCGGTATATTCTCTCCCTAATTCATTAATGGCATCTTCAATAGCATCGCTTTCGCTCTCTTTGAAATAATCAAATATGTCATATTGATGATCTTCATCCATGATTTCCTCAATGAAATAGTCTATATTTATTTTAGTCCCTGAATATACTATGGCTTCAATTTCATCAAGTATTTCGCTAAATTCTAAGCCTTTAGATGCCGCGAGCTCATCAAGAGCAATTTTGCGATCTATACCTTGTATGATTGAAATTTTTAATTTACTTTTATTAGCAACGCTTCTGACTCTTAGATCTTCTGGCCGTTCAATTTCATTTTCTTCAACGTGTGCTTTTATGACTTTAATAAACTCTTCACCATATCGTTTGGCTTTTCCTGCCCCCACCCCGGTTATGTTTTGTAACTCATCCATGTTAATAGGGTATGTCGTTGCCATAGCTTCAAGAGATGGGTCTTGAAATATAACATATGGTGGTAATTCTAATTTTTTTGCGATTTTTTTGCGAAGATCTTTAAGGATTGAGTATAATGCCGGATCTACGGCACACGCACCTCCACTTTTAATAATAACTTCATCTTCATCATCGTTAAACTCGTTATCTTCGACGATTTTAAACGATTTTGGCGCTTTAAGAAAATTCGTCCCTTTTTGCGTTACTTTAAGTAGTCCATAATTTTCGATATCTCTATCTACATATCCGGCAATAATCGCTTGTCTGATTACTGCGTTAAGTTTGCGTTCATCAGAATTTTCTAAGCATCCAAATATATCTAATTCATCTTGTCGATATGATTTTATATTATTAGTCTTTTTGCCGAGCATAACATCAATTACATGGTCAGCTTTGAACTTTTCTTTTAATGCAGTTATTGTTTCTATTACTGCACACAACTCATCTTTTGCTTCCACTTGCTTTTTGGGATTTAAGCAGTTGTCGCAGTTCCCACAATTATCATGATTATATTCTTCGCCAAAATAATGAAGTAGAGTCTTGCGTCGACACACCGACGATTCTGCATATGAGGCTGTTTCTATTAGCAATTGTTTTCCTATCTCTTGTTCGGCAATAGGTTTCCCTTGCATAAACTTCTCTAATTTCTGAAGATCTTTATTTGCATAGAATGTAATGCATTGACCTTCTCCTCCATCTCGACCTGCACGTCCGGTTTCTTGGTAATATCCTTCAAGGGACTTGGGTATGTCATAGTGAATAACAAATCTCACATCAGGTTTGTCTATGCCCATACCGAAAGCAATTGTCGCCACAATTACGTTAACTTTTTCAAGCAGGAATGCATCTTGATTTTCTGTGCGAGTAATGCTATCCATGCCGGCATGATAGGCCAATGCATTAATTTCATTTACGCGCAACATTTCAGCAAGTTCTTCAACTTTCTTTCGGCTTAAGCAGTAAATGATACCTGACTTCCCATCGTTATTTTTGATATATTTTATAATATCTTTGTCGATGTTTTTAGTCTTAGGTCTTACCTCATAATACAAATTTGTCCTATTAAAAGATGACTTAAAGACTTGGGCATTCTGCATTCCTAAATTCTTTTGGATATCATGTTGAACTTTTGGAGTTGCAGTTGCTGTTAGTGCAATAACTGGTCGTGTCCCTATTTCATTTATGATTGGGCGTATACGTCTATATTCAGGGCGGAAATCATGCCCCCATTCTGAAATACAATGAGCTTCGTCTACTGCATAGAATGAGATGGGAACAGTCTTTAAAAATTCAATATTTTCTTCTTTTGTTAATGATTCTGGTGCAACATACAATAGTTTTGTTTTGCCACTGATTATATCATTTTTTACTTGATCAATAGCGGCTTTGTTTAGTGAGGAATTTAAAAAGTGAGCTATATTATCTTCTTCACTGAAATGTCGCATTGCATCCACTTGATTCTTCATCAACGCTATTAATGGAGAGATTATAATAGCAGTTCCGTCCATAAGTAATGCTGGTAATTGATAGCACAAAGATTTGCCACCCCCAGTGGGCATAAGCACAAAGGTGTCTTTCCCTTCCAACAGACTAGTCATGATGACCTCTTGATTGCCTTTGAAAGTATCAAATCCGAAGTGCTTTTTTAGCTCCTCTATAAGTGCTGTTTTGTTTACCATATTTCTTATAGATTTAGTGGATATTAATATATATTGAATTTTTACAACTGAATTTTATTTAATGATTTTGTTTCGCGATTGTTTCAAAATTTGCTGCAATGAGTTTTTTCATTGCATATTCTTTAGATACCTCAAATTCTTTTATATCAGATGATGGGACATCATACATTGCATCAATCATGATTGATTCTACAATCGAACGCAAACCACGTGCTCCGAGTTTATATTCAATTGCTTTATCAACAATCATTTCTAAAGCTTCTTTTTCGAATTCTAATTC
>CAZCEB010000004.1:0-19504 GCA_964497305.1 uncultured Muribaculaceae bacterium
CTTCCCGACGATCTTCCCATACAACCTGTGCTCAGGACTGAAAACAAAATCTGTTTTTACGCTGAATGTAATGTAAGAATTAACATTACAGGTGATATATATAAACCGTCTATCAAACGAAACACATACTCCAATGCCGGATATTATTTACTTAGCGATGCAAATCCCGGAGATTCAAAAGCGCCTTCTTCAAGTTATTACAGCTCATACACTACCGAAACAAGAGAAAGCCATAACACTATACAAGTGATTGAATTAGAAAAAACTTGTCCGGCAAGAGGTGGATATAAATTTTTTGGACCAGATTTCAAGAAACAACCTATTCAAGAATTTACATTTAACGTTGTTGATGCCGATACAACAAAGCTTGGACAATTTAACTATAGTTGGGCTGCCAATGCTCCATCAGAATTTGCTCTCCAATTCCAAACAAATGAACTTAAAACGACCTATGAATTACATCGCCCGGCATCTGCAACATATTCCGGGTCAAGCAAATATTATACAACCAATATAGGAACAATGAATATTGTTATGAAAAACAATAGCAGTACAGAATATATCTTTACTGCATCTATCCCCTCAACTCTTTCTTCCTATGAATTTGCGGCTGTAGACTACGCTTCTTTGTCTTATTATCGTTTCAACAAAATGGATAATCAAGCTCAAATGCGAATGATTTTCTCTGAAGTAAATTCTAACACTGCTTTTTCGATAACAAATGCAACCGAAAATACTCAAGTGTGGAACGTGTCTTCGCCTATAAATGTATTCTCCTATAGAACAGCGTTCAACAATGAAACAAATATCTTAAAGGGCTCTTTTGAACGAAAATATTCTTCAAACACCAATGGGCATGCCTATCTCATTGCATTTGACCCGACCAAAGAATTATTCCCTGTTGAATATGTGTGTGATGTTACAAATCAGAACATTCACGCAAATTCTGCTCCTAATATGCTAATTATTACTAATAAAGCAATGAAGCAATATGCTCTACAATTGGCAGAAATTCACAAACAATATCAAGGGATGAAAGTATTGGTGCTTGAACAAGATGAGATTTTCAATGAATTCTCTTCCGGCACACCAACAGCGATTGCATATCGACGTGCTGCAAAAATGTTCTTTGATCGTAACGCTTCGACATTCAAATATCTTCTTTTATATGGAGCAGGCTCTTATGATAATCGCGGACTAATATATAACAACGATGGGCTTCTACTTACATATCAATGTGAATCAGAAACAGAAGTAAACGATAAATCTCTCGTTTATTGTGCCGACTCCTATTTCGGGATGCTAAATGATTCTTTTAATCAAACCAATATCCATTTTACAAACATGGATATCGCAGTCAGCCGCATTCCTGCCAATAGAGCTGACCATGCCGAAAACACAAATCAGAAGGTTCGAGAATATCTACAAAATCCACCAACAAACATCTCACAAAACAGAGCATTACTCATGTGCGATGACGGAGACTCTAACAGCCACATGGAACAATCTGAAGCATTGGTAGATACCATCCAGAAATATGCTCCTTACTCTACAATAACAAAAGTTTATAACTCGCTATATCCTTGGACAAATAATGATGCTGTTGCAGCACGAGCTGCAATTGTTCAAGCCCTAACAAATGGACAACACTATCTATGCTATACCGGACATGGGAAATCAGATTGCTTTACCGGAGAGAATATTTGGCATAATATGTATGTGGAAGAAACTAACTATAACATATACCCTATAACATTCTTTGCCACATGCGATGCATTAAGCTTTGACCGTCAAGATAGTGGAATTTCAGAAACGATGCTATATAAGGCAACCGGAGGGAGTATAGCTGTTGTTGCAGCATCACGCACCGTATATAAAGATTATAATCAATATCTCAGCACCGCATTTGCGCAACACATATTTGATGCAAAAGAAGGCGACTGCATTGGTGATGCTTATCGCAAGGCCCATAATACTTCTACTTTATCAGCTACAACAATCGGAGATTCTTTCTTGGGCATAAACAACCTTTGCTTTAACATGATTGGCGACCCTGCTTTGCCATTAAATATCACAACAAACCAAATAACTACCGACAAGATAAATGACATTACAGTTACCAATGATGAAACAACATTTAACTTATACCCATTAGCTAATAATATCATTTCAGGCTCAATTGTAACATCAGATAAAGTCGATACTGATTTCAACGGAAAAATAACACTAACATTATATGAAGCACCTATTGACATGAGAACTCTCACTCAAGGGGGTGATGCTGTCGACACAATTACTCGTGATGAAGACATTTTGTTGGAAACATCAATACCTGTAACTGCCGGGAAATTTAATGCAAAACTAAGCATACCGGCACCTGCTCGTCCGGGAATATCAAACCGCATTTCTTATTTTGCCGTTTCAAATGACAATGAAAAAAGTGCGCAAGGATTATTCAATCGTCTTATTATCACTGATTATGATGCTGAACAAGCTGTTGACGATACTACAGCTCCTGAAATAGCAGAATTATACCTTGATGATCCCTCATTCAGCGATGGGGATTGCGTTGGACAAGAAACAACTTTATATGCAACCATTCTCCCCGACGAATCAGGATTATGCAATTCTTCAATGACAATAGGAACAGCTACTACCCTCATGCTCGATAATTCAAGATCATTTCCCGGAGTAAAAGGAACAATTGTAACTGATATTAATGGCGTATCTACTATCAAATTCCCTATTGCCGGACTTGAAGATGGCATACACACTCTATCATTGAGCGTTGCCGATAATGCAGGAAATCGCGCAGAAAAGAGCATTTCGTTCTATGTAATTAACAACTCGGTAACCACAACTCTTGATATAGCAGAAACTCCTGCTCGCTCTGAAGCGACTATTTCGCTTACCCACAATTTCAAAGAAGAGCCTTCGGGACGACTTGTAATTGAAAACAATAATGGAGAGACAGTATTCACTAAAGAAAATTGCTCTTTCCCTTATACATGGAATCTACTTGACTTAGACAACAATGCCGTAGCTGATGGCACATACAATTGCTATGCCATTTTAAATGCTGACAAACAATATTCAAGCACCGAAAAAGCAAAAATAATTGTCATTAAGCAATAAAAAGCATCTTTTTGAGTTTATATAAAGTAGTTATACTCACTTTATATGAATACAAAAATAAAAGCATTGACAATAAGCGCATTTGCGCTACTCTTCTTCTCGTTTTCAGCGATTGCGCAAGACGGTAAAAACGAGTTTAACCCAGTCCAAACCGGTGTTACATCTCTAAGCATTGCTCCTGATGCTCGTGGTGCATCAATGGGAGACCTTGGTGTGGCAACTGACCCTGATGCCAACTCACAGTTTTGGAATCCGTCAAAATATGCATTTGCCTATAGTAAAGCATCTGCATCTCTCAGTTACACTCCTTGGTTGAGAAAACTTGTCAACGATATATTTCTTGCCAATCTTGCCGGATATTGGAAATTAGGAAGCGATGATAATCAAGCGGTATCAGCATCCATCAGATATTTCTCTTTGGGAGAAGTAAACACAAGTGATGGCGAAGGATATACTACTCAAAGTCTCAATCCCTATGAAATGTCTGTTGATGTAGGATATTCTCGTAAACTATCAGATAGTTTCTCTATGGGAATTGTATTCCGATACATATACTCCGATCTTGGGTTTTCTGATTCTTACGCCGGAGACCAAACGACTGGAGCATCAGCTTTTGCTGCCGATATCTCAGGATATTATACTACCTACCCTATTATAGGTCGCAATGAATGTCAATGGTCTTTAGGATTTAATATTTCAAATATCGGTTCTAAAGTTTCTTATAACAATGGAGAAGACCCAGCATTCCTCCCTACAAATTTACGTATAGGGACTGCTTTTACCTTCCCTCTTGCCGATTATCACAACCTCACACTTGCTCTTGACTTGAACAAACTCCTTGTTCCCACTCGTCCTCGCGAAATGGATTTTGATGACACGCCTGAAGGTCAACAAGCCTACCTTGATGCACTCGAAGATTGGGAAAATATGTCTTCGATATCTGGTATCTTCAAATCATTCAATGACGCTCCCGGTGGGATGAAAGAGGAACTTCGTGAAATAACCTACTCTATAGGGGCAGAATATTCCTACAACCAACAATTCTTCCTTCGTGCCGGTTATTTCCATGAAAATGAGTTTAAAGGTAATCGTCAATATTTCGGGTTGGGAGCAGGATTTGCTCTCAACGTGCTTCGACTTGATGCTTCCTATATGGTAGCAACAGCTCAAACATCCCCACTTGATCAAACATTACGCTTCACTTTGTCATTTGACATGGATGGATTAAAAGAAATTTTTGGGAAATAATATACCTATTAATAATATGGCTAAGACTCGCATAGGAATGGGATTTGATGTACATCGACTTGTCGAAAATCGCGACTTGTGGATTGCAGGAGTAAAAATCCCCTACCATCTTGGATTACTTGGACATAGCGATGCCGATGTTGCCCTGCATGCGTTATCTGATGCTCTACTTGGTGCTGCAGCTCTACGAGATATCGGTTACCATTTCCCTGATACTGACCCGACCTACAAGGGTGCCGATTCTCGCGTATTGCTACGCCGAGTAAGAGAATTAATTACAGAGTCTGGTTATGAAATAGGAAATGTAGACCTAACAATTGTTGCCCAAGCGCCAAAGATGTTGCCATATATTCCCCAAATGATAACCAACATCGCATCAGACCTTGAAATATCCTTAGATTGCGTTTCTGTAAAAGCAACCACAACAGAGCATCTTGGTTTTACCGGACGCGAAGAAGGGATTGCGGCTTATGCCACTGCTTTAATCGAAAAAATTCAATAAAAAGGCTTTAACTTCCTCAATTAACGTTAGAATTTTCACCTTTTTTCAAAAAATCTACGGCTGTTAGATTTCTTTTTCCTAATTTTGTTGGTTGAAATTTTTAATTAGGAAAGCTATGCTCAAAAACCTCGTTATAGTAGAGTCTCCCGCAAAAGCAAAAACAATAGAAAAATTCTTAGGCAAAGACTTTAAAGTCATGTCAAGCTATGGACACATTCGCGACTTGAAAGAAAAGAACTTCAGTATTGACATTGACAATAATTTTGCGCCCGTATATGAAATTCCCGATGATAAGAAAGAGCTTGTGCGTGAACTCAAAAAAGCAGCAAAGGACGCCGAAATGGTGTGGCTCGCATCCGATGAAGACCGTGAGGGAGAAGCCATCGCTTGGCACCTTTACGAGGTACTAAAATTAAAACCAGAGAACACTAAACGCATCGTTTTCCACGAAATTACAAAGAATGCAATTCTCAATGCGATTGAGACTCCACGCGACATCGATCTAAACCGCGTTGACGCTCAACAAGCTCGACGCGTACTCGACCGCATTGTGGGATTTGAGCTTTCTCCTGTACTTTGGAAAAAAATTAAACCGGCTCTATCGGCAGGACGCGTGCAATCGGTTGCTGTGCGTCTCATTGCTGAACGTGAAGCCGAAATTAAAAATTTCACACCTGAAGAATATTTTCGCGTAACCGGTGTATTCGCTACCGGAGACAACAATACTCTAAAAGCCGAGCTATCAAAACGTCTTCCCAATGAAGATGCGGCTCGTCAATTACTTAATGACTGCATAGGCGCAACATATAAAATAGAAGATATAAATGTAAAACCGGTCAAAAAATCACCGGCACCACCATTTACGACCTCTACATTACAACAAGAAGCCTCTCGTAAACTCGGTTTCACTGTGTCGCAAACAATGATGATTGCGCAACGACTCTATGAAGCCGGACACATTACATATATGCGTACCGACTCCGTAAATCTTTCTTCTCTCGCAATTAATACCATTTCTGCCGAAATTAAGGAGAAAATAGGCAATGAATATCTTCACATACGACACTATCACACCAATGCCAAAGGTGCTCAAGAGGCTCACGAAGCGATACGCCCCACCTATATTAATAAACACTCCATAGAAGGGTCAGCGCAAGAGAAAAAGCTATATAACCTCATCTGGAAACGCACTATTGCATCCCAAATGAGCGATGCGGTTATTGAAAAAACCACAATTGATATAGCTCCATCAACTCGTCAAGAAAAATTTATTGCGACAGGCGAAGTAATAAAATTTGATGGTTTCTTAAAAGTGTATATTGAAAGTAACGATGATGAAAATATCGATGACAGTAATGATGCAATACTTCCTCCTCTAAAAACAGGAGATAACCTGACTGCCAATGAGATAATTGCGATACAACGTTACACTCAACAACCGCCACGCTACACCGAAGCATCGCTGGTTAAAAAGATGGAAGAATTAGGGATTGGGCGTCCTTCAACCTATGCTCCTACGATTTCAACTATCCAACGTCGTGAATATGTTGAAAAAGGAGAAAAAACCGGTATTAAACGCGAATACACTACACTCACTTTGCGTAATGATAAAATTTCATCTCGATCTAAAAGTGAAGCTGTAGGCGCTGAAAAAGGCAAACTAATCCCTACTGATATAGGTATCGTTGTAAACGATTTCTTGACAGAATATTTCCCTAATATCCTTGATTATAACTTTACTGCCAATGTCGAAGCGAAATTTGACGAGATTGCAGAAGGAAATGTTGCTTGGATTGATGAAATTCGCTCATTCTATGACATATTCCACCCCGATGTAGATAAAGCTCTCAACATGCGACTCGAACACAAAGTGGGAGAACGTGTTCTCGGCACAGACCCCAAAACAGGCAAACCGGTATCGGTAAAAATTGGGCGATTTGGACCATTGGTACAAATCGGTGATGGCGAGAATGAAGAAAAACCTCAATTTGCTTCTTTATTGAAAGGACAATCTGTAGGTACGATAACACTTGAAGAAGCATTGAAACTTTTTGAATTCCCTCGCAACATTGGAGAATTTGAGGGTAAAGAGGTTACAATTGCAATAGGTCGTTTCGGTCCATATATTAAACATGACAATAAATTTGTTTCAATCCCCAAAGATATTGCTCCTGCAGCTATCTCTCTTGAAGAAGCACAAGAACTTATTATAGCCAAACGTGATGCCGAAAACAAGAAAGTTGTCAAATGCTTTGACAACGATACCGATTTGCTAATACTTAACGGCAGATATGGCATATATATCGCTTACAAAAAAAGCAATTACAAAATTCCACGCACCATCAAAGAGCCTGAAAATCTCTCTTATGATGAATGTATGGAAATCATCAATAATCAAGAGTCAAAACAAAAAAAATCAACTCGTGCGGTGAAATCCACTCGCAAAAAATAATTTTTTTACGACAATGCAAAAAAGAACTCCGCACAAACCGGGTGCCGACACTCGCCAATTTCGTCCCGACGTGATAGAGACCTATAGTACTCAATACGACACAACGCTATTGACATTTCTCATAGAGCAGATGCCTCAACGCAAGCGCACAACCATCAAAGAATATCTAAAGCACAATCAAGTTGCAATAAACAATATCCCAACTACCCAATTTGACACCGAAATACACCCCGGCGACACAGTAAAGGTCAATCTCACACGAGAATTTCGGTTGTTTTATCATCGTCGCATCAAACTTGTTTATGAAGATGATGATATTATAGTTGTAAACAAGGGATATGGACTGCTTTCAATGGGCACCGACAAGGTAAAAGATGGCACGGCCTACTCTATTGTGCGAGACTACATCAAATGGCAAGACCCTCGCAACAAACTATTTATTGTTCATCGTCTTGACCGCGACACATCAGGACTCATGATGTTTGCAAAAAACGAACAAGCAAAAGAAACCATGCAACACAATTGGAACAACATGGTGCTCAATCGCAAGTATCTTGCCGTCGTAGAGGGTAAGGTTGAAGAAAATGAAGGCTCGGTGCGCAGTTATCTTGCTGAGACATCTCAATATGAAGTCTATTCTACACAAAATCCCGATGAAGGTCAACTTGCCGTAACACGTTACCGCACCCTTAAACGCAAGGGTGGATATTCTCTCCTTGAAGTAGAACTTGACACCGGGCGCAAAAACCAGATACGCGTACACATGAAAGATCTCGGACACCCCATTGCCGGCGACCGCAAGTATGGAGCCAAATCAAGCCCCATACATCGACTCGCTCTGCATGCTCAGACATTGCGCTTTGTGCATCCGGTAACACGTCGTGAAATGAACTTCGAGACCCCCATTCCCACATCTTTTGCCTCAATGGTAAAATAAATATGACTAAATAAACACTCAATACCTCGCCAATATGAAACAATATCTCGACCTGCTCAACCACATCATGGAAAACGGCACTCAAAAGAGCGACCGCACAGGCACAGGCACTCGCAGCGTGTTTGGCTACCAAATGCGTTTTAACCTTGCCGACGGATTTCCTGTTATGACAACAAAGAAACTACACCTGAAATCAATCATTCATGAGCTTTTGTGGTTTCTTAATGGAGACACCAATGTTAAGTACCTCCAAGAAAACGGAGTGCGCATTTGGAATGAGTGGGCCGATGAAGATGGCAATCTCGGACACATATATGGCTATCAATGGCGCAGTTGGCCCGATTATAATGGTGGACACATCGACCAAATAAAAGAAGTGGTAGAAACGCTTAAAAACAATCCCGACTCTCGACGCATCATCGTGAGTGCATGGAACGTGGCCGACCTCCCCAACATGAATCTCCCACCTTGCCACGCATTCTTCCAATTTTATGTTGCCGACGGTAAGTTAAGCCTTCAGCTTTACCAACGTAGTGCCGATTGCTTCCTCGGCGTGCCATTCAACATTGCATCTTATGCACTACTATTGATGATGATGGCGCAAGTTACAGGACTTGAAGCAGGCGACTTTGTGCACACACTTGGCGATGCTCACATCTATAACGATCACTTTGAACAAGTGCGCGAGCAGTTAAGTCGCGAGCCACGCCGATTGCCTCGCATGGTCATCAATCCTGATGTAAAAAGTATTTTCGACTTCAAATTTGAAGATTTCTCTCTTGAAGACTACGATCCACACCCTCACATCAAAGCAAAAGTATCGGTATAACATGGCACAAATATCAATCATCGTTGCCGTAACACGCAACAACGCTATAGGTCGTAGTGGAGACCTACTCTTCCACATCAGCGAGGATTTGAAACAATTCAAAGCCATCACAATGGGGCATCCCATCATCATGGGGCGCAAGACATTTGAATCATTTCCTAATGGAGCATTACCGGGACGCCGAAACATCGTAATAACCCGACAGAGAGATTACAATGCTGAAAACATTGAAGTAGTCAATTCTCTTCAAGCAGCTATTGATGCAGTTAAAGATGTTGACAAAGCATTTGTCATTGGTGGAGGAGAGATATATCGCCAAGCATTACCTTTATGTTCTCGCCTATATTTAACCGAAATCGATACAGAGATAGCTGATGCCGATACATTCTTCCCTGAAATTAATGATGAATGGGAAATAACAGAACAAAGTGATATCAAACAAGACCCACGTTCAGGGGTCCAATTTCGTTTCACTTGCCTATATCGCAAATAACACGTAACTTTGTTTACACATATAAGCTCCGGTAGTTCAACGGATAGAATAGAGGTTTCCTAAACCTTTGATAGCGGTTCGATTCCGCTCCGGAGTACAAAACAGCACCCACACTTTTATAAGCATGGGTGCTGTTTTTATGTTTTGTGAACAAATTTTGAATTGTGTGTGTTTTAAATAAAAAAACACACATTTATGAAAAAGATTTTATCAATAGTTATTGCTGTTGCAATATGTTTTGGAGTTGGACTCACAGCTCGCTATTTTCAAGCCGATGCATTGGCTTCTTGGTATCCGTTCTTGGAAAAGCCGACAATCACTCCACCTGACTATGTATTCCCCATAGCCTGGGGTTTCATCTATCTATGTATGGGCATTTCAATAGGTCTTATATGGGACAAACCAACCTACGTGCGTTTTGCTCCTATGTGGCTGTTTATCTGGCAATTATTCTTTAATTTTATGTGGAGTATTTTGTTCTTCACGATGCAAAGTCCCATGCTAGGCTTCTTTTGTATAATTCTATTGGATATTTCAGTTGTACTATACACAATGCAGGTCTATCACATCAATAGATTTTCGGCGTGGTTGTTCTTCCCTTATATCGCATGGCTCACCTTTGCTACATATCTCAACGCCTATATCCTCATAGCCAATTAAAAAAATAGGATATATTGTAATTTTATCGTGAATAATGGTTATTTTTGGGAATCAGAAATAACCATTATTTGTATCATGAAACATTTATCAGCAATTTTTGCGTTTATAATCCTATGCACCATTGGAGCGATAGCCCAACCTCGTGCAACAAAAGTTCAGTTAATTCTTGTTCCGGATCATGCCGATGCTCTCTACACTTCAGGTGAAGATGCCAAGTTTAAGATTACAGCTCTTGATTGCGGCATGCCACTCACCAAAGGTACTATTAAATGGGAAGTGAGCGAAGATCTCATGCGTGTCCACAAAACCGATTCTATAAAGCTAAATGGAACGAATGAGGCTAAAATAAGCATAGGGACAATGAAAAAGTTTGGGTACTTGCGCCTAAAGGCTTCTATTGTCAAAGATGGCAAGACCTATTCTTCTATTGCAACTGTAGGATATAACACCGACCAATTAGTCCCTACTGTGCAGAAACCAAACGATTTTGATGCTTTCTGGGCTAAACAAGTGGAGGCAGTCAGAAAAGTGGAGTTAAAACCAATAATGACTTTACTCCCTGACCGTTGCACCGACAAAGTTAATGTTTACCACATTTCCTATGGTAATATCAATGGCACAAGAATGTATGGTATTCTGACAATGCCTGCTGCTGAAGGTAAATACCCTGCCATATTACGGTTTCCCGGTGCCGGAGTGGGCGAGAAAGGTGGAGATATAGCTCATGCGCAACAAGGCGCTATTGTTCTTGAACTTGGCATACATGGTATTCCCGTTAACCTTTCAGGGAATATATACTCCGAACTAAGCAAAGGGGCTCTTGCTTCATACTACACCTACAATATAGACAACAAATATTCCTTCTACTATAGACGTGTATATCTTGGTTGCGTGCGTGGAGTCGATTTCCTTCTATCACTCCCACAATGTAATGGTCGCATAGGCACTCTTGGTGGCAGTCAAGGTGGAGCATTATCAATTGTAACATCGGCACTCGACAATCGAGTAATAGCTACAGCAACTTATTTCCCTGCACTATGCGATCTTGAAGGTTACACTCATCACCAAGCCGGTGGATGGCCTCATGTATTTAAAAACAAAGAAAATTGTACTACTGAGAAACTCAATACAGCTCGCTACTATGATGTAGCCAACTTTGCACGATGCCTTAAAGCACCCGTTTGCTATATATTTGGTTATAACGATCTCACTTGTGCCCCCACCACTACACGCGCAACCTACAGCGTGATAACCGCCCCAAAAAAACTCATCATTGGCGAAAATATCGGACATTGGCTATATCCTGAACAAACAGCCGAATTATGGAATTGGCTCATTGAGCAATTAAAAATTGAGAATTGAGAGTTGAAAAAAAGAAAAGGAAAAGCAGAAAGAGGAGATTGCCTGAAAGGCTAAATTTCATTAGCCGTGGGATTATTCCCACGGGGTGAAATCGCAAATTAATGCGTCGGAAAGACGCTACATCATAAATGACAGCTCCCACACTCTTACGAGCATGGGAGCTGTTGTTATGTTTTCCCCTTCGGGGCTTCACCCCACCTCTCCTATCAAAGCAGAGGAGGATTTTTAGGGAATATTTGCAAAGCTATTGATTATCGGATAGCAACTTTCTTAGTGTAAGTGCCATTAGCGTCAACAACTGCTACAACATAGATACCGTTGAGACCTTCAACAGCAACCTCATTAACATTGTTGACCATGCGCACCATTGCACCACTCATTGAGTAAACTGCTACTGCCTTAGCTTCTACACCTTCTACTACCAATGTATTGCCATTGCTGTAAACATTCAACTCAACTTTTTCAAGATCATTCACGATATCCTCAACTTCAGATGAAATGCGACCATCATGATAGTAGTAAGCAACACCTTGACGAGTACATGCTACCCAGATGTTTAAACGATAACCACCATCTGAAAGCGATTGACAAATTGAAGACATGTTTTGATCATTTGCAGTAGCTCCAAGACCGGCAGCAGGATATTTACAGTTGTAACCTGTAGTGATATCAATACCATTAGTTATATTAGCCAATGTAAAGAATCCGTTCATTTGACCATCTACATATGATACTGATGCTGCATATTTCTTTGAGCCATAGTCAAAGAATTTCATTGCTGTACCATGATTGTTATTTGCCAATACTCCGGCATTCATTTCCATATTATATGTACCATCGGCTGCAAACAATGTTGGATATGCCGATTGTCCAACTACCCAGAATGTGCCATCGGCATTTGGCACTACTTCTCCTGCTCCACGTGAGCCAAGAAGACTCATTTCTGTTCCATCTTTCTTCAAGTTGATTACTGTTGGAGTGGTTGATACTGTACCTCCTGAGATTGCATATTTTAGAACATTCTTAACGCCATCATCGGTTGCCCAGATATAACCATTTGTCAAGTTGCCACTGATTGCGATATTTGAGCCCATTACAAGACCGCCGTGTGTAGCATCTTCCAAAATCTTAGTTGGTGCTGAGCTAACGCCATCTTTCCATGCATAGACGGTAAATGTGTGGTTTGCATTTGAGGCATTTGCGCCAACTAACACGCCTTCGACGAAGCGGATGCTTGATATTGGTGTTAGACCGCCTGATACTCCGTCAATATTTACATCTGATCCTGTATCTTCTCCTGTGTAAGCATCAACGATATTGATTACTGGTGTTCCCCATGGGCTACAGTTCAACACATACAATTTACCTTCGTTTTCAGCGATGAAACGAGTTGCTCCTGATGAAGCTAATGTGAGCCATGCCGGTTGAGTAGTTTTTTCGCTATAGTTCCATCCTTCGGTCATCACTTGAACATAATCATTGAGATTAGCTTTACCTGTACCGTTAAGAGTTACTTTTACATCAGAAGCACCTGTAGAAGAAAGTGTCAATGTAGCAGTTTCAGTACCCTCTTGAGTAGGAGCATAAGTTACAACGATGCTACCTTGAGCATCTTTAGCGATTGAAGTAGTATTTATGCTGAATGCAGAAGAACCTGAAAGTGTAGCAGTAATATCGCTTGTGAGGTTTGCACCTGATACATTCAATGTCGCAGTTCCAGGCTCACCATCAACATATCCGCTTAGATTTAGAGCAGATGCCGAAGCATAGATGATAGGATTAGTAGGATCTGCATAAGTGTAAGTAGGAACAGTTCCATGTTTATAGTAAGCGATACCTTGGTTGTGTACCAATACCCACATTTCAACACCTGATGTACCGTTAACAGCGACCTCAACACCCGATGACATAGATGTATTACGAGTAGTACCAAGACCGGCAGCAGGATATTCACCTACATTTGAAGCCTCAGCCCAACCTGCAGCACCATCAAGAAGCACTACACGACCATATCTCAAACGCTCGGTTGTTGTAGCATTAGGAGTATAAGTTGTAGCAAATGCATAGCTTGCACCTTTGAATGTAAATGCTTTGAAAGTATTACCGGCACATTCTTCAAGCAACGCCGTAGCATTAACAGTAGCCATTACACGTCCTTCAGGGTCAAACAATGTTGGATAGTAATTTTGTCCCACACACCAGAATTTACCATCCGATTCAGGAATTACACGTGGAGAAAGACCAAATTGCACGCCTGTTGTATCATCCTCTTTCACTTCAACAACAGTAGGAGTAGTTGAAACAACACCATTGGTAATTGCATAAGATACAACCTTAGTATCGGTATCGGCTTTACCTTCGGCAAAATATAGAGCACCATTTGTCAAATCACCCTGGATGTTAAATGTATCTCCAAGACGCACAGTTCCACCTATATCGGTAGTATTAAGAATTACACGAGGTAGAGCGTTATCGTTATCCCACACATATACTTTAAGGATTTGTTGACCTTCAACATTTGTAGCAAGGTTACAAGCGACAATCTTACCATCAACATAGTTTACATCGATAAGCGCCAATGTACCACCTTCAACACCTGTTACGTCAAGTGTGCCAAGTTTTTCACCTGTTTGAGCCTTCAAAATCAAGATTTCGCTGCTGTTATTAACAACATAGAGTTTTCCTGCGCCAAATGCCAAGTTTCGGAATGAAGCATAATCAGCCATCCAATCGGCTTTTTTGCCTGTTATTTCAGAGAAATTCCAACCTTCAGTAAATGTCAATGGAGGATTCTTAGCCGAGCCACTCACAACGACAGTTTTTGTGTTAGTCCCGCTCTTCAAAGTAATAGTAGTAGAGTGGCTACCTGCAGCCATTGGCTTGTAAGTAACAGTCAACGCACCACCAGCTGCAGCCAATGAAGATGCACTGATTGAGAAATCGGTTGTGTTGCTTGATGTAACTGAGATTGCCGATGTCAATCCTGTACCGGTAACAGTAATTGTTTTAGAAGAAGTTGTTTCAGCAGTAATCTCACCAAAGTCAACAGATGTAGGAGAAACCGAGATACCTGAGCTTACGCCCTCTTCCAAATCAAAGTTGAGTTTGTGTTGAGTACCTTTTCCATCGGCTCCCACAGTTACACGTTGTGTTACTGTCTTATAACCATCTTTTGTTACTGTAATATCATAAGTAGCACCTTCAACACAGTCATAGAATGCATAGAAACCATTATTGAAATTATCGGTTGTAAAAGATTTACTACCACCTGTATTTACGTTAACCAAAGTTACAGTAGCACCATTTATAGCAAGATATTTATCTCGGCCACGAGCAGCATAACTGCCACTATATCCATTACCTTTTGACAAGTCGCGAATATCACCAACGATGATAGGATAGATGTTTACGCCATCAAGTCCCGGTGTTTCAAGATAAGCACGCATCAATTGCCATGCAAGGAAATAGTTATAAGCCTCGCTACATAGGCGGAACGCTTCAGGACGATAGTCGTGGAACCATGACTCAGCCAAATAACCGGGAGCAGTATTAGTGTTCAACACTCCAAGACCTGAGCCACCATAGAAATTACGGTCAGTCATACCACGAGGAGTCGAGTATGTAACATTTGTCAATTTCACATAGTCATGCCAGTTAGCAGCAGCTTTTGACATACTCAATGAAGTTGCATTATAAGCTGAATAGTCTGATTTAGACTTAGCACGACACATCACAACCACATAATTGGCACTTGAGTTACCCGCATTAGTGTGAAGCGACATAAAGTAGCCTCCATAAGAATTTGATTGTGATGCAATTGTAGAAAGAGTCAAGTCTCCACTTTGAGTATTTGTCGAACGAGACAATTTAACATAGGAATTAACACGTTTTGTCCAGAAATATTGGATACCGAGAGCACGATAGGTGTTACCCGATGATTCCCAGAAACAGTTACTGTTGTTATAACCATTTGAACCCTCTGGAAGTTTCACTCCATTAACCGTAGGCATGGCTGTTTGGCGGTCATTTGATGTATAGCCACCATGACCGGGGTTAACATATAATTTTGTCTTTGATGCTGCCGATGCGCCCAATGTCACGCAAAGAAGCAATATTAAAGAATATATTTTTTTCATCGCTTAATTATTTTTCCTTGATAGTCATTACATAGATTTTACCTTCCAAAGTGTGGAATGCAATTTGACTTCCATCAGCCGAAGCCGAAGGGAACATCTTGATCTCTTCAGAAGGAGCAGTCAATTGTTGCATTTGTGTTCCATCGGCACGCACGATAACGATATCACTCTTTGTATAGTGATAACCATCATCGGCATCAACCATACCCACAACGTGAGTATTGCCACACCATTGTGGAGCGCGCATGAAACCAAGTTTTACCAAGTTTGAGCCATCAAGGTTACAAACATAAGCATAATCGGCACATCCGAAAAGGATTTTTGTGCGGTCGGGAGAAAGCGATGTCCAAGTGTATTGAGGATCCCATCCGTCCAATTGTCCGGCAAGAGGATCAAGCACTGTGCGAGTATTACCTTTGTAAACAACAATTTTAAGATCTTCTTCTGCCACGTGAACAAGTTGACGACGCACAGGAGTCAATGGATTAGAAACAACAGTTCCTACGATTGCACCTTTAGTAGCAAAAGCAGCTTCTCCATTGTTCAATGAAATTTGATTTACATGTTCAATGTCTTTAGCTACTGTAGTGAGTTGTTTTGTAGCTACGTCCATTGCATAGATAGTTTGAGTTGCACTTTCTTTGCTCATTAAACGAGTAAGAACAGTTTTTCCATCGGCACTGATTACAGGATAATATCCTGCACCTTCCATATCGGTAAGATGAGTATAAGATTGACCTTCGATATTTACAAGACCAAGCCCATTGTAGTTTTGAGTCGTTACCAACAAAGTTTTGCCATCGGGCATGAAACGAGGGTGATAAACTTGTGTCAACCCTGTTTTAACTTGTTGAATGTTAACAACTTCAAATTGTTGTGCATGAGCTATTGAAGCACATGCAACAACTAAACAAAGAAGTAGTTTTTTCATGTTTAATAGTTATTAATTAAATAGTTATATTATTTCTTTATAATCTTCACCGGAGCGGCATTGTTAACGCTCACAAAATACATTCCTGTTGCAAGTTCTTCAACATTAACAGTTGCTGAATATTCACCTCCGCAATTGATGCTCATCACAACAACGCCCATGTTATTATAAATCACTATAGTTTCAACTGCTTCGGGGGAATCAATTGTCAACAATGTATTCACAGGTATAGGATATATACGCAATCCATCGCCTGCAACAACATCCTCAATTCCGGTGGGAACATTAGAAAAAGTTGCAGCCATATTTGAATCAAGAGATTGGCTGATGTCGCGATTTTCTACACCCTCAGTTGTTGAGGCATAGACTGTTACTACTTTATATTTCCAGTCGGCAGGATTTATATCTTCAGCAGGAGCCTCTGTACCATATTCATATGGAGTGCCATATTCATAGAAATGGAGTGTGGATTTTGTTGTATTACCTTCTGAACTTGATCCGGCAACCGAATAGGCTTCATTAGTTGCAAAGTCATAGTCTCCCGGGATTTTACCATCGGTAACAGGAGTGTATACACCTTCAGCCCCTTGCATAAGATTGAAATCGGTTACTTGTTCATATACCCCATCTCCATCTTTATCAACCCATATTTCATAGTGAGAAACAGGCTCTTCAGTTTTCTCTGCTTTTGCAAAATCAGGCTCATCCACATTTACATCGATACGATAGATTGATGATTCGGTTACAGGCTTATAGTCTTCATCATAATTTATCTTTGTTGAAGAGCCCTTGAGTACAGTAACAGTTCCTGTTGCTCCTACTCCTTCATAACCGGCTTCATCTGACGAAACAGTCTGCTCACTTTCCCGTTTTTCTGAAGTATCACTGATTTTGTGATAGTTAACTGTAACGTAAGCATAATAAGATTGAGCCGTTTCATCCTCATTAGGCATAAACACAACATCCTTGCCATTATATGTTTGCACATTTTCGCCATCAAATGGATACTCTATTGTGTAATAGCCATTTGCATCTTCAATAGCTGCATCTTTGGCTATTTCACGTTTATCAATAACATTGCCATTTTTATCAGTAATTACAAGAGTATAACTATAGTGAGTATAATTAACATTACCACCTCCCACTTGATCATAGATAGGTCTTTGCCATTTTACAACACCATCAAAACCGGTAATATCAGTATTTGTACCATATTCATCTTCCGCATAACGAGTTGTAATATTTATTGATACAGGCGTTGGTGGGAAATAGTTATTTGGGATCAAACGATATTTAGCAAAACGCACACCGGGTATATATTGATAAATATACACACAATCATGATTTTTATTGGTCAAGTTATCATAAACATCCATTTCACCTTCAATAGTTCCATGAACAGCATATAGCCAGTTTCCATTAGCATCAGAGTCTGCACCCGCTGACGTCTCTGTCTGTGTATATTGTGCCACCGGAATAGGCTTACTTAAATCAGCATCAACTGCCGTCATCATTTTATCTCGATTTGTTTCCGGATCTACAACAGGTTCTCCATCTTGATATTCAGTACGGTCTCCCATACACACGATAAAGTTACCTGTGTTCTGCGAATATACACTTTGAGGTGTAATAATAAATATCTCATCATTAAATCCAATTGTACATCCACCTGAATTTTGCTTACGACTATCTGTCTCAAATATTATCTTCTGTATTTCGCTTTCAATAGTTTTATTTTGATTAATTACAAAATATCCATTGCTTCGCACATTATGAACATAGTCTCCGCGATAAGTATTTATATATGATGTTACTCCATCAACAGTTTCTCCTTCTTTCAAATATTGAATAGGGAATGCATAATTTTCAATACCGTTACCAAAAGTTTTTCCCGTAGTAGTAGGGATGGTAATATCGGTATAACTACCTGTGGCACATGATGCGGTTATAGAATTTCCATCAGCACTGCGAGTCAATGTAATTGCATTGCTTCGCTTTGCATTACTACCTGAAACATACAATGTAGCTGTTCCTCCTGCTTTTGACAAATCTCCTTTCATGCAATAATAGTCAACACGCCCTGGATATATTCCATCTGTTGGATTAGATACCGCATAACTATCTGAAATATTACATTTAGTCAAATCCACCTTTATTGCAGTTGAATAACTACCATCTCCTTTTAAATATACTATTCCAAATCCTAATTCATAAGCTAAGTCTCTGCGACCTGTCGGCTCAGTTCCGGTCGATGACTTACCTTTATATCTCACAAAAATATTTCCGGCATCATCAAGAGCAACACCTGTATTCTGATCTCTACTAATATCAACATTTGTGCCGTCGATTAATTTTTTACTACCGGTTATAATACGAGAGCCTGCTCCCTCTACCAATATTCCAGCCTTATCTGCTGTTAGTTTAATAATTCCGGCTGTATTTCCATCATAATCAGCATGGTCATGACATTGTGCGAGATACCAATCTCCTCTCCAATATACCCCTTGCTTATACCATGTTTGATAATTTAAATTACTATAAGGCACTCGAGAATTTACCATTGTATCAACACTACTTGTGCGTGAACCAATGCGATAGTTATAAATTTTTTCTATCGTATAGGTAGTTTTCATTGGGTCTCGAGGATTCACATATTTTGTTAGTGATGTTGTAGTAGCTTTTGTAGTATTATTGAAATATGCCTCAATATAATATTCATGGTCTCCCGTTGGGATTTTATCATCTATATAATTTAATACTTGCACCGGCTGTGGATTGATTTTCACGCCATCTCGATAAATATTAAAATATTTAGGAGC
>CAZCEB010000005.1:0-15124 GCA_964497305.1 uncultured Muribaculaceae bacterium
ATTTTGAGTTTTGTGGGGAAAATGTTATATTTGTAGTTTAGAAATTGCGCAAGATGCAGTTAAAAATACGCGAAAAACATTATGGCAACAGACGAAGAATTACAGCTTGAAGAGTCTCAAATGCCGGTTGATTATACCGGAGATGATATTGTAACACTTGATTGGAAAGAGCACATACGCCGTCGTCCGGGTATGTATATCGGAAAACTTGGTGATGGAACATCAAGCGATGATGGTATATATGTGCTTTTAAAAGAGGTGCTTGACAATGCAATTGATGAGTATATGATGGGATTTGGCAAGCAGGTAATGGTAGAGGTCAGTGAGTCTACTGTGATGGTGAGAGACCATGGTCGAGGTATACCTTTGGAAAAGGTTGTTGATGTAGCCTCTAAGATGAACACCGGAGCAAAATATGATTCAAAAGCATTTAAAAAATCTGTTGGGTTGAATGGTGTTGGTATCAAGGCGGTAAATGCATTATCTACGGAATTCTATATTGAAAGTGTGCGTGACGGACAGTGTAAAAAAGTGCATTTCAGTTGTGGTGAAATCGTGAGTGAAAGCGAAATCCTACCAAGTGAAGAGCCTAATGGCACGCTTGTGAAATTTACCCCCGATGCATCGATTTTTCGAGATTATATCTATCGTGAGGAATTCATAGTGCCGTTATTAAAAAACTATACATTCCTAAATACAGGTCTTGCAATATATTTGAATGGTAAGAGATTTTATTCAAAGAATGGTCTTGTTGACTTGTTGAAAGAAAATCTTACTACAGATACTCTATATCCTATTATCCATCTCAAAGGGGATGATATAGAGGTGGTGGTAACACACACGAATCAATATGGCGAGGAGTATTATTCATTTGTTAATGGTCAACACACAACTCAGGGTGGTACCCACTTGACGGCATTTAAAGAGGCAGTGTCGCGTACAATAAAAGACCATTTTGGACGTAATTTTGAATATTCAGATATTCGTAATGGTATGGTAGCATCGGTCTCTATAAAAGTAGAGGAGCCGGTTTTTGAATCGCAGACAAAGACACGTCTTGGTTCTCGTGATATGGGACCCGATGGCCCGACTGTGGCTAAATTTATAGGTGATTTCATTAAAAAAGAATTAGATAACTATCTTCATAAGGAACTTGACGTCGCAGAGATTATTCTCAAGAAAGTTCAAGAAAGTGAGAAAGAGCGCAAAGCAATGGCAGGTGTAACCAAATTGGCTCGTGAAAAAGCGAAAAAAGTTAATCTGCATAATAAAAAGTTGCTTGATTGTCGCATCCACTTGAATGATGCTAAAGGAGATGAAGAGTTAAAAGCGGCATCGTCGATATTTATCACTGAGGGAGACTCTGCAGCCGGCTCGATTACTAAGATTAGAAATGTGGCAACGCAGGCTGTTTTCTCATTGCGAGGTAAGCCATTGAATACCTATGGATTGACACAAAAGGTTGTGTATGAGAATGATGAATTCAATCTATTGCAAGCGGCATTAAATATTGAAGATGGTCTTGATGGATTGAGATATAATAAGGTTATTATTGCAACAGATGCCGATGTCGATGGTATGCACATACGTTTGTTGATGATAACATTCTTCTTGCAGTTCTTCCCCGATTTGATAAAGAAAGGACACGTGTATGTGTTGCAGACACCATTGTTCCGAGTGAGAAACAAAAAAACAGCAAAACGTGTAGGTATGCGTAAGAATGGTGCCGGTATAGATGAAACATATTATTGCTATACCGATGAGGAGCGCGTTGCTGCAATAGAGAAACTTGGGGCAAATGCCGAAATAACCCGATTTAAAGGACTTGGAGAGATTTCACCTGAAGAATTCCGCGATTTTATCGGTCCCGATATGCGCATCGATCGTGTAACATTGCGCAAGGAAGATGCTGTTTCTGAATTGTTGGAGTTCTATATGGGTAAAAACACCTCTGAAAGACAAAATTTTATTATTGATAATCTTGTTGTTGAAGATGACACCGACCTCGCATAATCAAAGACGTATAGCACTTTATCCCGGAACATTTGATCCATTCACTACAGGACATTTGTCAATTGTAGAACGTGGACTCGCTCTATTTGACGAAATAGTAATAGCAGTGGGTATTAATGATGCAAAAAAATGTTTTAAGCCAACAGCAGAGAGGGTTGAACACATACGTCGTGTAATGAAAAATGAGCCAAGAGTGAGGGTAATAGCCTATGATACACTGACGGTTGATGCCGCTCGTCAAGAATGTGCAAATTTTATTCTTAGGGGAGTGCGCACGGTGGCTGATTATGAATATGAAAGAAATCTTGCCTATGCCAATCGAAACATTTCAGGTATAGAGACTGTTTTATTATATACGCTTCCGGAATTGTCGTATATCAGTTCCACTATGGTGCGAGATTTGGAACATCATGGATATGACGTCAGTCAGTATGTTCCTGATGAAAAATAAAATAGATTGATTATGTTAAGAAAAATATTTTATGCGATTATATTCGTGGGGATTAGTGTGCCTCTGTCGGCACAATCCATGAAATTTTCTCCCGACCAGAAATTGAGATATGCCGAAGGTATTATTGAGAATTTTTATGTCGATAAAGTAGATACCGATAAGATAGTTGATGAGGCTATAATTGCGATGTTAAAGACATTGGATCCTCATTCGACATATTCCACTCCTGAAGAGACTCGAGAACTCACAGAACCACTACAGGGAAATTTTAGCGGTATAGGTATTCAATTTAACATGCATGAAGATACATTGTATGTTGTGCAAACGATAGCCGGAGGACCTTCGGAACGTGTTGGTATCAGGGCCGGCGACCGCATTGTAATGGCGGGGGATAGTGTCATTGCCGGAGTGAAAATGAAAAGCAATGATGTGATGAAAATTCTTCGTGGAGAAAAAGGGACTGTAATTGATGTGAAAGTAAAGCGTCGTGGAGTACCTGAGTTGCTCGATTTTCGCATTACTCGCGATAATATCCCGATTTTTAGTGTTGATGCAGCCTATATGGCCGATGATAAAACAGGCTACATACGCATATCTCGATTTGCTCAGGATACCAATAAAGAAGTGGTGGATGCTCTTCACAAGCTTAAAAAACAAGGAATGAAAAATCTCATTCTTGATGTGGAAAGCAATGGAGGGGGATATATGAACTCGGCTGTTGAGTTATGTGAAAATTTCCTTACTCGCGGTGATTTAATAGTATATACCGATGGACCTCGCACCAAGCCATATTATTTCTATGCAGAAAAGGATGGAAAACATATCGATGGGAGAATTGTGGTGATGGTAAATCAATACTCGGCATCGGCAAGTGAGATATTGGCAGGTGCGATGCAAGATAATGATCGAGGAATAGTTGTTGGTCGTCGCACTTTTGGGAAAGGACTTGTGCAACGTCCATTCCCTTTCCCTGATGGCTCAATGATAAGATTGACAGTTTCTCGTTATCACACCCCCTCAGGGCGTTGTATACAGAAGCCCTACGAAGAGGGAGAGAGTGATGAATATAGAAAAGATATAATAAATCGGTATAACTCAGGTGAATTTTTAAGTGCCGATAGTGTACACTTTGCTGATTCATTAAAATATACAACCTTAAAAAATCAACGCATTGTTTATGGCGGTGGAGGAATAATGCCTGATCGTTTTGTTGCTATTGATACGGCATTTTACAGCGATTATTATAGAGATCTCGTCGCTAAAGGGGTGCTTAATCAATATTGTATTGATTATGTAGATGAAAATCGTGAAGATTTGTTGAATACATATAAGACAGAAACCGATTTTGTAAATAAATTTATCGTTG
The DNA here is from genome assembly GCA_964497305.1 of uncultured Muribaculaceae bacterium. Lineage (GTDB taxonomy): Bacteria > Bacteroidota > Bacteroidia > Bacteroidales > Muribaculaceae > RGIG4079. Next base: position 3,831 of record CAZCEB010000005.1, read on the forward strand.
CAGATGCGATGATGCAAGATTTAATTGCTTGTGGCGAGAAAGATGGAGTGAAATTTGACGAAAAAGGATATGGGGTGAGTCGTGAATATATGCTTGTAATATTAAAGGGTCTGATTGCCCGCGACTTATATGAGAACGGTAGCTATTATAGAGTCGTTAATGACACAAATCCCGTTTATCGAGAAGCATTGCGACTAATAAATTCCCCTAAAGAATATAATAGCCTGCTAAATCCATAAATGTTCAGAGTGTTAATGTTTTGTTAATTTTGAGAATATGTGTAACGAATTGATGATAGGTGGCGTCTAAGGGATATAAACTTAAATTTTGTAGGACAATGAATATCATTAAATCCATACTCACTCTAATCCTATCATTCGTTTCTGTTGCAACATTTGCATCCAATTATTTGGTAAAAGGATCTGTTGTTGACTCTCTTGGAGTGGGAGAGGCTTATGCAACGCTACGTGTATATACTGCGACCGATTCTGTGAAACCTGTAGCTATGGGAGTAACGGATGTAGATGGTAAATTTCAACAAGCAATAAAATCCGAAGGTAAATATAGACTGAATATTCATTCGGTAGGGAAGCAAAATATTGATATCCCTTTTTCTGTATCAGCCTCAGACCCAGTGGCTGATTTAGGTGCACTAAAGTCTCAAGAGTCATCAACAATACTATCTGAGGTGGAGGTTACGGCTCAACGCCCGCTTGTGAGTCGTGAGATTGATCGCATAGGCTATGATGTTCAAGCCGATGAAGACTCCAAAACATCGACTGTGATTGAAATGCTGCGTAAAGTGCCTATGGTGAATGTCGATGGAGAAAATCAAATCACAGTGCGAGGCTCCTCCAACTTCAAAATTTATAAGAATGGTCGCCCTAATAACACGTTTACAAATAATCCCAAAGAGGTGTTGTCGTCAATCCCGGCTTCAATGATAAAGCGCATTGAGGTTATTACTGAGCCGGGAGCTAAATATGATGCCGAAGGTGTTGGCGCGATTATCAATATCATTACCAATGATGATACGGTAATAAAGGGTGTAATGGGAAATGTGGGCATGTATTCAACGACCACAAGCCCTGTCCCAAAACCTAATGTGTGGTTGTCTTCTCAAATTGATAAGGTAACATTTTCGATAAATGCAGCTTATAATCACATGAGTTCAAAAGAAACACGACATTCTTCTGAAACAATATATCGATATAAAGAATCGGAGTCAGAACTAAACACAATGAGTGAAGGGAATAATCCCGGTGATTTGATGTGGGTTTCAACCGAAGCAAGCTATGAACTTGATTCACTTAACCTGTTTACTGCTGAGTTTGGCGGATATTATTATGATGTGAATGCCAAGGGCGAACAGACGACACGCATGTCAGACGCTAATGATAATATGATATCGTCCTATTCATCTGTATATAACTATCCTTCATATAGATATTTTGACTTTAATGGTAATTTGAATTATCAGCGTTTGACTCGACGCAAAGGTGAAGCAATAACGTTGTCTTATATGCTATCAACAACAAATCAGGCGCGTGAACAATATATCTCTTACTATGATATGGTGAACGCACCTATAAATTATAATGAGAATATTTCTGATTTTGATTTGAATTTTATTGAGCACACGTTTCAAGCCGATTGGACTCGCCCGTTGAACAAAACTAATACTCTTGATGTTGGAGCAAAATATATTATACGTGATAATAACAGCAAGACAAATCAAGAGTATGTGGGAGTCAGTTCAATACATTCTGATTTCTCGCACATTACCAATGTAGCTGCTTTGTATGCCGACTATCGTCTAAATATAGGGAAATGGGGCGCTCGTGCCGGGATGCGCTATGAATATTCTCATCTAAAGGCTGACTATAAAGATGGTAGTAACCCCGATTTCAGCCGCAATCTAAATGATTGGGTGCCGTCGGCTTCTCTTTCGTGGAAACCAAATGACATAAACAGCTTTACATTGAATTATGCAACTCGCATCAATCGTCCCGGTATCAGTTATTTGAGTCCTGCTGTGGAGGAAAATCCTTTTTATACATCACAAGGAAATCCCGACTTGTCAAGTGCAAGACACAATTCAGTGAAGTTGTCCTATATGTTTATTAAGCCAAAGTTGAATTTTAATGTGTCGGCAGGATATGAGTTTTCTGATAATGTAATCACGACATATAAATATGTTGAGGATGAGCACATATATTCAACATATGGTAATATTGGCGACCGTCGTAGTCTGAATTTTAGTGCATATATGCAATGGACTATTGCTCCTAAAACATCATTTATGATGAATGTGAATGCTTCACATAATAGATATGAAAATAATGCTATTGGTGCAAATTTGTCGCGTTGGACATTGCAAGGTTATAGCCAAATTTCACAACAACTCCCGTGGAAACTGAAACTCACGCTTTCGCTATATGGAATGAGTGGCAATATATCTGATGCTTATAGCTATGGAGAAATCACTAAAGGAGCATTGCAACATTCAATATCGTTGCGTCGCACATTCCTAAAGGAAGATCGCTTGTCGGTGGCATTAATGATAAACAACCCATTCAATAGTGGTGGGGAGTATCAGTATCACACAGTTAATGGCGATTATGTAGGGCTGACTAAGAATAAAATGTATAATTATCGCACAGCCGGATTGACCGTATCCTATCGTTTTGGCTCGTTGAATGCTCAAGTGAAGAAAACAGCTAAGTCAATTGAAAATGATGACCTCATTGGTCGCAAAAAAGAATAGTCTATTTGGACTGTTAGAAAAAGTGAAATAAATAATAGAGGAGAGTCTTTGATTCTATGAATTTGCTAATTTTGTGGGCATTATTTGTGAATATATAGATGAAAGGGATATTTTGTGCATTTGTGATATTGACATTGTTGTCAGTTGGATGCTCGTTTAATTCTTGTGAAAAAACTATTTCAGAAATAAAAATAACTGAATATAGAAAGCCTGATAGTTTACATGTAATCAATGAGGACTCTGTCGTTGCTAATACATTGTGGCAAGATTATTGATGTGCTTGCTGCACAAGGTCAATTGTTGCAGACTCGTTTGGACTTATCTGATGCACTTATCAGCTATTATACGCAACGCATAACGTTATATAAAGCATTAGGAGGAGGTGCGTTGTACTAAATGATTTATAAATTGATGCCGTATAGGAGTTTGATGTAGGTCTCGATAGCATTTCTTATTTCATCGAGGTAGATAAATTCGTTGGCTGTGTGCGAGCGAGAAGATTGCCCCGGACCGAGTTTAACTGATTGCCCCGGCATTAATGCTTGGTCGCTCAATGTGGGTGAACCAAATGGCACAGCTCCCATCAGTTCCAATCGCTTAATTATGGGGTGTTCAAGAGATATTGACGATGGATTTAGTCGAGTAGAGCGTGGAGTGAGTTCGCAGTCGGGAACAGCTTGACGAATGAGTTCAAGTGTTTCGATATTGCTATAGGCATCGGTGGTGCGCACATCAACCACGATTTTGCAACAATCGGGGACTACATTGTGTTGAGTGCCTGCCTCAATTTGAGTAACAGAGATTTTAACAGGTCCAAGTGTAGGAGAAACACTTGGAAATTGCAATGTGCGTAATTTCTCAATGATGGGTAACGCATTGTATATTGCGTTAATACCCTCGTTGCGAGCAGCGTGTCCCGACACTCCTGTAATGATGCCGTCAAGCACCATGAGACCTTTTTCGGCAATGGCAGGTTGCATGTTAGTTGGCTCGCCTACAATAGCTACCGATATAGGTGGTAGTAATGGTAATACCGATTCGATGCCGTTTTTCCCGCTTACCTCTTCTTCGCAAGATGCAAGCATTATGAGGTTGTAGTTGCGACTACGATTGTTTAGATATAGGAAAGTTGCTATTAGTGAAACGAGCGATGCTCCGGCATCGTTGCTTCCAAGACCATATAATTTTCCATCTTCATCAACGTCGGGCGAAAATGGGTCGCGAGTCCAGCCGGCAGCCGATTTTACGGTGTCGATGTGTGAGTTTAGTAAAAGAGTGGGGCGTTTTTCATTATAATCGTTTGCTATGCTCCACACATTATTGCCATGGCGATGAGCAACCACTCCATTGTTGTTGAAAAAACGCTCAATGATGTCAGCAGCATTGTTTTCTTCACGACTGATTGATGGAGTCGCTATTAACTCTTTGAGTAAATCTACAGCTTGATAGTATAATTCGTCTATATCCATATCGCAAAGTTACACATTTAATTAATAGTTGGCTGAGATTATGGATAAAAATGAGTAATTTTGCAGTCAAATTAATGAATTAGAAACTTATAAATTCCCGTAGGTAAAAGTATGATTACACAGGAACAGCTAAAAGAGACCGTTGAACGCAAGCTCGCGTTGAGGAGGTATCTTTGACATCGATAGTAAGAAAATAGAGGTAGAAGAGGAGGAATTGCGCACTCATGTACCCGATTTTTGGGAACACCCAAAGGAGGCGCAAATCCAAATGAAAAAAATCAAAGACATTCAACAATGGCTTGATGGATATGCCGAGGTAGAGAAGGCTGTCGAAGAATTGACAATCGCATGGGATTTCTTGAAAGAGGGACTCGTTGAGGAGTCGGATATTGATACACTCTATGCCGATGCTATTGCAAAAATCGAAAATCTTGAATTGCGCAACATGTTGCGTCGTGAAGAAGATAAGATGGGTGTCGTGCTCAAAATCAATTCAGGTGCCGGCGGTACGGAAAGCCAAGACTGGGCATCAATGTTGATGCGCATGTATCTTCGTTGGTGTGAGTCTCATGGGTACAAAACATCAATAGCCAACTTGCTTGAAGGTGATGAAGCCGGTATTAAGTCAACAACAATAAACGTTGAGGGCGATTTTGCCTATGGATATTTGAAGAGCGAAAATGGTGTGCATCGTCTTGTGCGCGTTTCACCCTATAATGCTCAAGGTAAGCGCATGACATCGTTTGCATCGGTGTTTGTTACACCTCTTGTTGATGATACTATCGAGGTTAAGGTCGAGCAAGCATTGTTGTCGTGGGATACATTCCGAAGTGGTGGAGCCGGAGGGCAAAATGTAAACAAAGTGGAATCGGGAGTGCGTCTTCGCTATCAATTTACCGACCCATATACCGGAGAAAAAGAAGAAATTCTAATTGAAAACACTGAGACACGCGATCAGCCAAAGAATAAAGAGAATGCGTTGCGTCAATTGCGCTCAATCCTTTATGACAAGGAGTTGCAGCATCGCATGCAAGAGCAAGCCAAGATTGAAGCCGGCAAGATGAAAATCGAGTGGGGCTCGCAAATACGCAGTTATGTATTTGATGACCGTCGAGTAAAGGATCATCGCACAAATTACCAAACATCAGATGTAAATGGTGTGATGGATGGAGATTTAGATGATTTTATTAAGGCATATTTAATGGAATTTTCCGATACAAAAGACTGATAATGAAAGATAGATTGACGATAGTAAAAGTAGGTGGCAAGATTGTGGAGGAACCCGATACGCTTGCTACTTTATTGCGCGACTTTGCATCGATTGATGGGTTTAAACTGCTTGTTCATGGAGGTGGTCGCTCGGCAACAAAGGTTGCTGCATCTCTTGGTGTAGAAACAAAAATGATTGATGGTCGTCGTGTTACTGATGCAGAAATGTTGCAAGTGGTAACGATGGTTTATGGAGGCCTTGTAAATAAGAATATAGTGGCAGGCTTGCAAGGACTTGGCGTAGATGCACTTGGAATGACCGGAGCCGATATGAATATTATTCGCAGTGATCGTCGCCCAGTCAAGACTGTTGATTATGGTTTTGTGGGTGATGTAAAAGAGGTGAATGGAGAAGCACTTGCCTCTCTCATTCGTTCAGGTGTGGTACCTGTTATTGCGCCATTGACTCATGATGGAAAAGGTTCATTGTTAAATACAAATGCTGATACGATGGCAGGTGAAACAGCTAAGGGTTTGGCTGAGTATTTTGACGTTCATCTTGTTTTCTGTTTTGAGAAGAATGGAGTGTTGCGGGATGAAAATGATGAAGATTCAGTAATCCCGGAAATAGACAGAGCAAGTTATGTGCAATTAAAAGAGCAAGGAATTGTGTCGGGAGGTATGATACCTAAACTTGACAATGCTTTTGATGCGATAGAGTCGGGAGTGGCAGAGGTTATCATAACAAAAGCTTCGTCTATTGACAATTTATCTTTAGGAACGCATTTAAAATAAAATATTTGAAACATTTGAACGCTATATAGTAGAAAAATGTTATCTTTGCGCTCGAATTTTTTACAATTAAGATATGAAAGTAGCAATTGTAGGCGCGAGTGGCGCTGTAGGTCAAGAATTTTTACGTGTTCTTGAGGAACAAAATTTTCCATTAGAAGAATTACTGCTCTTCGGCTCAAGCCGTAGTGCAGGTCGTACATATACATTCCGTGGGAAAGAAATCACGGTGAAAGAGTTGCAACATAATGATGATTTCAAAGGTGTAGATATCGCATTTACATCGGCAGGAGCCGGAACATCAAAAGAGTTTGCTGAGACTATAACCAAACATGGTGCAATAATGATTGACAACTCAAGTGCATTTCGCATGGATGAGGGTGTCCCATTGGTAGTGCCTGAAGTTAATGGCGATGATGCATTCAATACTCCACGCAATATTATAGCTAACCCCAATTGCACAACAATACAAATGGTTGTAGCATTGAAGCCCATTAATGATATATCTCCTATCAAGCGAGTACATGTAGCAACCTATCAAGCTGCAAGTGGAGCAGGTGCTGCTGCAATGGATGAGCTTGTGAAACAGTATGGGCAAATTGAGCGAGGAGAAGATCCAACGGTTGAAAAATTTGCATATCAGTTGGCATATAATGTAATCCCTCATGTAGATGTTTTCATGGAAAATGGTTACACAAAAGAGGAAATGAAGATGTATCATGAAACAAAGAAAATCATGCATGCCGACCTTGATGTCAGTGCTACCTGTGTGCGTGTACCGGTTATGCGTGCTCACTCAGAGTCAGTGTGGGTAGAAACAGAACAACCTATTTCGGTAGAGCAAGCTCGCGAGGCGTTGTCTAAAGGAGAGGGTATTGTTGTGATGGATAATCCTGCTAACAAAGAGTATCCAATGCCATTGTTTATTGCCAATCAAAATCCCGTGTATGTAGGACGCATACGCAAAGATTTGACAAATGAAAATGGGTTGTCATTCTGGATTGTAGGAGACCAAATTAAAAAAGGCGCAGCTTTGAATGCTGTTCAAATAGCTCAATACATGATCGCTCACGGTAAATTCTGATGATAAAATCACTATAAGTTATAACGCTCTGCAATTTGCAGGGCGTTTTTCTTTTAAAAGGACGATAAAATCATTACCTTTGTAGAGACTATTAATCAATACCATTGAAGATGATAATTTGTGCAACAACTCCGTTGGTAACAAATCCGGTGCTGATATTTTTTATCGTGCTGGCTATCATCTTGTTGGCGCCCATCCTTTTAAATCGTTTCAAAATTCCTCATATAATAGGTCTCATCGTTGCCGGAATAGTTGTAGGTCCATTTGGATTTAATGTCCTTGCCGATGACTCGAGCTTTGACATATTTGGGCAGGTGGGATTGTTGTATTTAATGTTCCTTGCCGGCATTGAGATAGATATGTATCATTTGAAACTCAATCTGAAACGAGGTCTTGTGTTTGGGTTGCTCACGTTTATTGCTCCTATGATATTAGGAACGTTGGCAAGTGTATATCTGTTAAAATTGGACTGGGTAACATCAACATTGCTTGCGTCAATGTATGCATCACACACATTGATAGCCTATCCGGTTGTAGCTCGCTTGGGATTGACCAAAAATCCGGCAGTAATGATTGCTATAGTAGGAACGATAATAGCAGTTATTGGATCATTGCTTGTTCTTGCTGCGGCGGTAAATATTCATAAAACAGGCGAGTTTGTATTGTTTGATTTGCTCATGCTGTTGGGTGAATTATTGATATATTGTGTGGTAATATTGTATGTTTATCCACGTTTGACACGATGGTTTTTTAAAAACTATAGCGATAAGGTTACACAGTTTGTTTATGTGATGGCATTGGTGTTTTTGGCATCATGGTTTGCTCAAATAATAGGTCTTGAGGCGGTGTTGGGAGCATTCTTTGCCGGGCTTGTGCTAAATCGTTTTATCCCCAATACGTCTCCATTGATGAGTCGCATAGAATTTGTGGGTAATGCAATCTTTATTCCGTATTTTCTTATTGGAGTGGGAATGATGATAAATGTGAGAGTGATAGGGAATTATGATACAATTATGGTTGCATTGAACATGATTGTTGTCGCTATTGTGAGTAAATGGATTGCGGCTTGGATAGCACAAAAGATATATCGCATGCATGGGGAAGAGCGTAAAGTGCTTTTTGGATTATCAACAGCACACACAGCAGTTGCCTTAGCCGTTGTTACAATAGGTTATAATATGATTATGCCTGATGGACATCGTATGATGGATGAAACAATTCTCAATGGAACGGTATTGATGATTTTGGTAACTTGTGCGATTGCTCCTATTGTAACTTCGGGTGCAGCTACTAAAATCAAGATTAAGATGGTTGAAGATGAAAGTGCTATGATTGATGCCCCCAAGCAAAAAATTATAAATACCTTAATCCCGGTTGCTAATCCCGACATGACTCAGTCTCTTATAGAGATGGCGTTGTTTATGCGTAATGCTTCGGGGAAAAATAATATTTATGCATTGCATGTGCGTAATGATAATACAGTCGGCTCGCGTGAATTGGGAAGACGTGCTCTTGAGCAAGCTGAGAAAGTGGTGGCAAGTACCGATGCGCAAATAACCACTATTGAGCGCTATGACATGAATACTGCTACCGGTATATTGAACACGATAGAGGAACGAGATATCAACGAGATTATTCTTGGTATGCACCGTAGAACAATGGTGATTGATAGCTTCTTTGGTCCCAAAATTGACCACATATTGAAATCTACCAACAAGATGCTTATAATAGCACGTTGTTTTATTCCGTTAAATGCAATAACTCGTGTGGTGGTGTTTATTCCTGCCAAAGCTCAATATGAAACGGGCTTTAGTCGTTGGGTGGTTAAAGTGGCAAATATAGCAAGAGAGATAGGGTGTCGCATTGTGTTCTGTTGCCATCCTGAAACAAAGGCTATGATTAGAGGTGTATTATTTGCCGAGCGATTTTACATAAGAAGTGAGTTTCGAGATGTAGAGGAGTGGGATGACTTTTTATTACTTGCTAATCGCATTCTTGACGATGACTTGTTTATCGTAGTCGGGGCTCGTCGTGCATCGGTGTCGTTTACTCCTGATATGGATGCAATGCCCGGATTTTTACAGAAATACTTCTCTCGAAATAATCTTGTGGTACTATATCCCGAACAATTTGGCGAAGAGGTGTCGTTGACGACATTTGTTGATCCATTGGCAACTGATATGAATGCCGCCCCATCGGTGGTGTTGACGAGATTGAGAGAATGGTACAGAAAAGTTAGAAATATACAACAAAGAAATAAAGAAAAGAAAATTGATTTATAAAAATTTATTACCATGAGTAGCGCTCTTGCCGCATTGATAGGTTTGGTCCTATCAATAGTGTTGATAATTAGAAAAATGTCTCCTGTCTATAGTTTGATAATAGGAGCAGTAGTTAGCGGTTTGCTCGCTGGTTGGGGTATTGAAGCAACTGTCGCAGAAATGATTGAAGGAGTAAAGGATATAACTCCTGCTATAGTGAGAATTATTGCGGCCGGAGTGTTAACCGGAATGTTGGTTAAAACCGGTGCTGCATCAACGATTGCAAAAAGTATAATAAAAGCATTAGGGTCCAAATATATCTATCTTGCCCTTGCTTTGTCGGCTTTGATATTAACTGCAATGGGAGTGTTTATCGATGTGGCAGTAATAACAATAGCTCCTATTGCGATAATTACAGGGTGTAAATTGCGCTTGTCAAAGTTCAAATTATTGTTGGCAATGATAGGTGGTGGAAAATGTGGAAATATCATATCTCCCAACCCAAATACTATTATTGCAGCCGAAAATTTTGATGCGCCATTGTCTTCGGTAATGGGTGCAGGAATAATACCGGCAATAATAGGCTTGGCTGTTACTGTGTTTATTATAGTCCCTTTGATGCCTAAAGGCGATTTGATGGAGGGAGAACAAGAAAATGAGACAGATGAAAATTTGCCATCTTTGTGGCGTAGTCTGTTGGGCCCGATTGTAACAATTTTGTTACTTGCATTGCGCCCAATAGCCGGTATTGTTATTGACCCTATGATTGCTCTTCCGGTGGGAGGTCTTGTTGGAATAATAAGCACTTGTAATTGGAAGAACATGGGAACTTGTTTATCCTATGGATTGGAAAAAATGTCGGGGATTGCAATATTACTTGTTGGTACAGGAACGATTGCCGGGGTAATAAAGGCTTCGTCAATAAAAGATGTACTTGTCGATTTACTATCGGGATGGAGTAATGGTGGAACATTTATGGCACCCATTTCAGGAGCATTGATGTCGGCAGCTACAGCATCTACTACAGCAGGGGCTACGATTGCTTCAGCTTCGTTTGGTGATGCAATTGTCGCAGCAGGAGTGGCAGCTGTGTGGGGTGCGGCAATGGTAAACTCAGGAGCAACAGTTCTTGACCATTTGCCACATGGCTCATTCTTTCATGCAACAGGAGGTTCTATGGGTCTGGGAGTTAAGGAACGTTTGAAACTCATTCCTTATGAAACTCTTGTAGGGCTTGTGCTTGCAGTTGGAAGTATTGTTACATATATGTTAATCGGATAAAATAATGATATGAAAAAAATAGTCGTTGCATCAGATTCATTTAAAGGGTCGCTGTCTTCAGTTGATGTAGCACAAAGTGCTGAAAAGGGGATATATGAGGTATATCCTTTGTGCAATGTGGTAAAAGTCAATGTTGCCGATGGTGGCGAGGGGACGGTGGATGCAGTTGTTGAGGCTTTAAACGGCTCAAAAATAAGAATTGTTGTAAAAAATCCGATTGGGAAACCGGTTGAAGCCGAGTATGGAATAGCCGGAGATACTGCTATAATTGAAATGGCGGCAGCGAGTGGGTTGCCTTTGCTTTCAGTTGAAGAACGAAATCCATGGGTAACATCAACCTATGGAACAGGAGAAATGATTCTTGATGCTATAAACCGAGGATGTTCTAAATTTCTTGTGGGAATAGGCGGTAGCGCGACAAATGATGCCGG
>CAZCEB010000005.1:15224-17712 GCA_964497305.1 uncultured Muribaculaceae bacterium
ATGGCATTATTTTCAAAAGTAATACACTCAAAATTTGAAATAGATATTGTTCCTGTAGCAGGAGCAGGTGCAGCAGGAGGTATGGGTGGCGCTTTTCGTGCGTTTCTAAATGCTACACTCAAAAAAGGTATTGACATGGTGCTTGATGCGATACAGTTTGATGCTATCTTGGAAAATGCCGATATGGTTATAACAGGAGAAGGAAAAGTGGATTTTCAAACAGCAAAAGGGAAAACGGCTGCCGGGGTGCTTGCACGTGCCAAGAACGCGGGTATTCCTGTTGTTGCCATAGGAGGATGTGTTGAAATGTGTGATAGTCTTGATCAAATGGGTTTTGCAGGAATATATCCCATCTTGGAAGAAAAAGTACCTCTTGAAGTAGCGATGCAACACGATTTTGCCTCAGCCAATGTAACTCGCACCATAAATCGCGTGTTATCCCAAATGAAATAATAGATAGTATAATGAAATAGACAACCGCCCGAAGCATCAGCCCCGGGCGGTTTCATTATAATTGGATTAGTAGCTATATTATTTATAGGTGTCGGCGATGTTGTAGATAGATTGGAAGATTTCTCGGTCTATTTCAGTGAGTTCGATGTTGCGTCGTGCCATCATGCGTTTGGCAATGTCAAAGAATTTGGTGAGAGAAACATCGGTAAATCCGGCAGAACTGCCCTCGCTGAATGATGCGACAAAATTTCGGGGAAATCCTGAGCCGTGAATGTTAACGCCAACTCCAACGATAGTTGCTGTGTTAAACATGCAGTTGATGCCGGCTTTAGAATGGTCGCCCATGATGAGACCGCAGAATTGTAGTCCGGTGCGAAGGAAACGATGAGCAGGATAGTTCCAAAGCTTTATTTCGGTGTAGTCGTTTTTGAGGTTTGAAGCACTTGTGCCACCACCTATGTTGCACCATTCGCCGATAACAGCGTTGCCGAGGAATCCGTCGTGTGCTTTGTTGGAGTAGCTTTGCATAACAACATTGTTTAGTTCTCCGCCCACTTTGCAGTATGGTCCTATTGTGGTTGCTCCATAAATGCGTGTTCCCATGTTGACAATCCCATGCTCGCATAGCGCAAAACCTCCGCGAATGCAACTGCCTTCCATTATTTCGGCATTTACACCTATATATATAGGACCCTTATTAGTGTTCAATATTGCGCCTTCTACGACAGCACCTTCTTCAATGAATATCAAGTCGGGATTTCCAATGAGTGTATTGCTATTGCTGAGTGATTGGCTTTTGCGGTTGGCTGTTATGGCATTGAAATCTTCTTTTAGGGCAATGTCATTGAGCGAGAAAATATCATAAAGCATATTGATGCAGAGTGGCACATTTTTTATGTATGTTTCATGTTGCCAATGTTGGTTGTTGAAATCGACAATAGAGCCACGAAACGCGATTAAGGTGTTGTTGTGGGTAATTGCTGTATTTACGGGTAAATTTTCGATAGCATCAATTAGCTCTTTGTCGGGACATACGTTGCCGGCAATAAAGATATTGTCATTGTTTTTGTCTAATGAGACAGGAAATTTCGACTGCAAATAATCTGTAGTCAGGTAAGAGTAATTTCCAGGCAAAGATCTATGCCATTTTTCTGCTATAGTGTTAATCCCAAAACGCAACTCGGCAATAGGGCGAGTGAATGTTAGGGGAAGGAGGTTTTCTCGGGTCACTTTATCGTCAAAAAGAATAATATTTTTCATTGTCAAAACGATTTGTGTAAATCTATGAGGCAAAATTACTAAATTTGTGTCGAAATAAATTATCAGAACGACAATATATCATGAATTTCATTGAACAAGAGATTAAAGGAGTGTGGATTATAGAGCCACGCCGTTTTGGCGATGCTCGTGGCTATTTTATGGAAAGCTACAAACAAGAGGAATTTAATAAACATGTTGGCGAGGTTAATTTTGTGCAAGATAATGAGTCGGTTTCAAGCCGAGGCGTGTTGCGTGGATTGCATTTCCAAAAAGGAGAGTGGTCTCAGGCTAAATTAGTGAGAGTTTCGCAAGGGAAAGTGATTGATGTTGCAGTTGATTTGCGTAAAGATTCGCCTACTTATGGCAAACATGTGGCAGTTGAATTGAGTCAAGAAAATGGACGTCAATTGTTTGTGCCACGAGGTATGGCGCATGGCTTTATTGTGCTTAGTGATGTGGCGCAATTTCAATATAAGGTGGATAATGTTTATGCTCCACAAGCTGAAGCAACATTACGTTTTGATGATCCGGCACTTGGGATTGATTGGCCAATGTCAAAAGATGAAATGTTGTTGTCGGAAAAAGATACTCGCGGTTTGTTATTGAAAGATATTGAGCCATTTGATTTATAGCGAATACGAAAAATGATACTTGACCAATGCAATGATCCTATGGGCTGGGCAATTGCCGATTATTACAAAAATGGTATTGCCGGTCGCTTGCGCGTGTTTTCGTCAATGTTTGATGAAGATGAAATGTCGGTCAAGAATTTATT
>CAZCEB010000006.1:0-1825 GCA_964497305.1 uncultured Muribaculaceae bacterium
GCTGTTTCTTTAGGCGTAATTACCATTCCATCTTTTACTGATACTCCAACGCCCTCAACGGCAATGCGATCACCCGGTTTAAGTCCTGTTTTTACGATGAAATTCTTACCATCATTTTGTTCCAAAACATCAATTTTTGTTGACTTCGTTTTATTTGAATCATTAACGATATACACATATCGCAAATTTTGGATTTCAAAAGTAGCTTTTTGAGGGATAACAATTACACTATCAGCTTGATGAGGTATTAGCACAGTTCCAGTACTTCCACTACGCAACATGCCATTTGTATTGCGGAAAAGTGCACGCACATTGGCTGCTCCGGTAGTATTATCGATAACACCTGAAATTGTTGCTATTTTACCTGTTGTTCCATATATTGAGCCATCGGCAAGTTGAATTTTAACCTCCGGCATATCTTTTATTGCTTTTTCCAATGTTTTCTCTCCATTATTTGTAAGAGATAATATATCTTTTTCATTTAATGAGAAATAGGCATATACTTCTGAGTTGTCGCTGATTGTAGTCAACGCTTGTGCAGAAGAAGGAGAAGCAAGAGAACCTTCTCGATTAGGAATAGCACCTACAACACCATCACAAGGAGCAGAAACAACTGTATATGCAAGATTTTTCTTTGCGTTTACAAGACCTGCTTCAGCTTGTGCAAGTTGTGCCTTTGCTTGTGCAAGTGCATTTTCTGCCATTTGCCACTCATATTCGCTGATAATATTTTTTTCAAAAAGCATCTTTTTATTATCTGCTGTCAATTGTGCAGTAGAGACGGCAGCATTAGCAACATTTACAGCTGCTTTTGCCGATTCTACAGCTGCTTCATATTGCACTTGATCAAGTGTAAATAGGGCTTGACCTTTGCGCACTTGTTGACCTTCATCAACATGTACTTTTGTTATAAATCCTGTAACTTGAGGACGAATAGCAATATCTGTACGGCCTTTAATTGTTGCAGGATAAGAACTTTCAAGATTTAATGAGCCATAAGCAACTATCATTGTTGCTATTTGAGGAGCCGGAGCTTGTTGCTGTTGCCCTCCTCCACAAGAAGAAAGCACCACAATTGCAGTACCGATAAAGAATAATCCTAATGTCTTTACCACTTTTAAATTCATTTCTTTGTAATTAAACATATCTTCTTTACTTAAAAATTATTATCTATAAAATAACGTGCAAATTTACACATTGATTGAGTAACTCAAAAAAGTATTTCTACCCCATTAATCTTTTTTATCTAAATTATAGCAAAACAGACCATTTTTCAGGCTAAAATTCTCCTTATCATACACAAATTAAGCCGTTTTGACCAACGGCTTAATTAATTTCTTATTTGTTGAATATTTCGTGGAAATATAATAGATGATAACGAAGTGAATTGCGCCAATAAGGATGAGTGTGTCGACCGGGGCGTTCGGTATAATCATGAGGGATTTTATATTTGAGTAATTCCTCGTGAAGTTCACGATTTACACCAATAAAGAAATCATCAACGCCACAATCAACTATAATATTCAACTCATTGGGCTTTAAGTTTGGGACAAGTGTAATTACTGTATAGTCAACCCAACGCTGTGGATACTCCTCTTGTGCACCTATGCGTGTTGCCATCTTCCAAGATTTTGCCCATTTAGGTTTATTGATATTCACACCACCACTCATACTACCACAAGACTTAAATAAGTCGGGATGACGCATTGCGAGCCACAAACTACCATGTCCACCCATGCTAAATCCTGTAATTGCACGTTTTTCAGCCACAGGAATAGTGCGATATGTTTTATCTATATATGGGACAAGTTCTTTTGTAATAAAT
>CAZCEB010000006.1:1835-16633 GCA_964497305.1 uncultured Muribaculaceae bacterium
TTCCATTTGGAGTTCAGGCACTACAGGAGAATCCCAATACCAGCTATCACGTCCGTCAGGGCAAACAAATATCATATTGTATTCTGTTGCAAGGCTATCAAGTTGAGGCTCGGTGAGTTTCAACCAAGAAGAATAATCACCGCCATAACCATGAATAAGATAAACGACAGGATAACGAGTACTATCATTCTCCTCAAAATATTGTTCCGGAAGAATTATCGAGCAACGCATTGGCGACTCAATATATGTTGCAGGAACATTAATAGTATCAACTTGCGCTATTTGAGCATTAGTTGAAGCAACAAAACCTGTAAGAAAAACAGCAATTAAAATTGCAAATAATCGTAGTTTCATTATATTTTAAATTAAATTTATGCGAAGATAGTGAAAAATAATTGCAAATTGAGAAATATTACATATCTTTGTTTAAATGTTTATTTACTAAATTTTATTATTATGGATTTTCTTACCGCAATTAAGACATGCTTTTCTAAGTATGCAGATTTTAATGGTCGCGCACGTCGCTCTGAATTTTGGTTTTGGTACTTGTTTAATGTAATCGTAGGAATTGTTCTCGGATGGATTCCCATTATTGGTTGGTTAATCAGTATTGCGTTATTAGTTCCAAGTTGGGCTGTCGGAGCTCGTCGTCTTCACGATACAGGTCGTAGCGGATGGTGGCAACTATTAAGCCTAATCCCATTAATTGGTGCAATTATTTTGATTATCTGGTGGGTTCAAGATAGCAATGCCGGAGATAATGAATATGGAGCAAATCCTAAAGCATAATTTCCCCGAAAAACAGATAAAAACAATGCCTGCTCAGATTTTGAACAGGCATTGTTTTTTCAAAACTCCATCAAGCGTTGTGCATTGTAAATTAAATGTGTTATCTTTGTAAAATAAATAAAATCATCTGAATGATAGAACGCATCGTAATCATCGACAATGTAGATCCTGTAAGTTTTTATGGAGTAAACAACAGCAATATGCAGTTGATTCGCAATCTATTCCCTAAATTGCGCATGGCTGCTCGAGGCTCGGTTATTAAAGTCATAGGCGATGATAAAGAAACTGCTGAATTTGAAAAGAAAATCAAAGAACTTGAGGAATACTGCATAAAGTATAACAAACTCACAGAAGAAATAATACTTGATGTAATAAAGGGGGATACTCCACGCGAGCTAAAAATGGATGATGTGATAATTTATGGTGTAAATGGCAAACCCATCACCGGACGCACTCCTAATCAACAGCTTCTTGTTAAAACATTCCAAGAAAACGATTTAACATTTGCTCTCGGACCTGCCGGGACAGGTAAGACCTATGTAGCAATAGCCCTTGCCGTTAGAGCATTAAAAAATCGAGAGGTGCGCAAAATCATTTTATCACGTCCGGCAGTAGAGGCTGGAGAAAAACTCGGTTTCTTGCCCGGCGACATGAAAGATAAAATCGATCCATATCTTCAACCTCTGTATGATGCTCTTGAAGATATGATTCCTGCTGTCAAGCTCAAAGAGTATATGGAGACAAATGTCATTCAAATAGCGCCTTTGGCTTTTATGCGTGGACGCACACTTAACGATGCCGTAATAGTTCTCGACGAAGCACAAAACACCACTACTCACCAAATAAAAATGTTTTTGACTCGTCTTGGGATGAACGCAAAGATGATAATCACCGGCGATATTACTCAAATCGACCTTCCTCGTTCAACAACATCAGGACTCGTTCAAGCATTAAAAGTTTTGAAAGAAATAAAAGGAATAGGCAAAGTCGAATTTGGCAAAAAAGATATTGTAAGACATCAACTCGTTCAACGCATTGTTGAAGCATATGAAAAATGGGATAAATGTAAGTTGGACGACGATAGCGAAACACAAAAAGACGATTAAAATTTAAAACAAATATATTAAGACTATGGCAACAACATTGGTAAATACCGATTTTAATTTCCCCGGACAAAAGAGTGTCTATCATGGAAAAGTGCGTGATGTGTATAACATCAACGATGATTTGATGGTTATGATTGCAACCGACCGCATCTCGGCTTTTGACGTTATTCTTCCTAAAGGAATTCCTTTCAAAGGTCAAATGCTTAATCAAATTGCAGCTAAATTCCTTGATGCAACTGCTGATATCGTACCTAATTGGAAAATTGCCACTCCTGACCCAATGGTAACTGTGGGACTTAAATGTGAAGGCTTTAAAGTCGAAATGATTATACGCGGTTATCTCACCGGTAGTGCTTGGCGTGAATATCAAGCCGGATGTCGTGAAATTTGCGGTGTTAAGTTGCCCGATGGAATGCGCGAAAATGAGCGTTTTCCAGAGCCCATTATCACTCCTACAACAAAAGCAGATGCAGGTCATGATGAAAACATATCTCGTGAAGAAATAATTGCTCAAGGTATCGTTGCCGAAGAAGACTATATCATAATGGAACAATATACTCGTGCATTGTTCCAACGTGGAGCTGAAATCGCAGCTGAAAAGGGATTGATTCTCGTTGATACAAAATATGAATTTGGCAAACGTGATGGCAAAGTAATACTCATTGACGAAATCCACACTCCCGACTCTTCTCGCTATTTCTATGCCGAAGGTTACGAAGATCGTTTCAATGCAGGTGAGCCTCAAAAACAATTATCAAAAGAATTTGTGCGTCAATGGCTGATTGACAACAACTTCATGGGTAAAGAGGGACAAACAATGCCTGAAATGACCGATGAATATTGCGATAGCGTATCGGCTCGTTATCAAGAGCTGTATGAGCACATTACAGGCGAAGATTTTGTAAAACCTGCCGACGAAAACCTTGCCGCTCGCATTGATGCCAATGTAAAAGCGTGTCTTGCTTCTCTCAATCGATAAATGGAAGTTAAAGCCGAAAAAATAAACCCATACGACGATAGTCGGTGTAAAACAGAACAGGTGCAAGAGATGTTTGATTCTATTGCACCTGCCTATGATTTTATGAACCGTGCCATGACCTTCGGCATCGATAAATTGTGGCGAGCAAAAGCGGTTAAAATGATAGCAAAACAATCTCCTAAAACCATCCTTGATGTTGCAACAGGCACAGGAGATCTCGCTATCAAACTAACCAAGACCCTGAATTTAGATAAAGTTATCGGGATTGATTTGTCTGAAGGAATGATTGCCGTAGGCAACAAAAAAGTAAAAGATTCTGATTTAAGAGACAAAATCGAATTAATACAAGGCGATTGTTTGTCATTACCATTTGATAAAGATACTTTTGATTGCATTACTGTTGCCTATGGTGTTCGCAACTTTGAACATCTTGATATCGGGTATAAAGAGATGTTGAGAGTTTTAAAAAAGGGAGGAATGTTGTGTGTTATAGAGCTATCAACACCCACATCCCCCATTGTGCGTCCGCTATATAAGTTCTATACACGTTATATAATTCCATTTGTTGGTCGTCTCGTATCTAAAGATGTTAGAGCCTACTCCTATCTACCCGAAAGCATTGCTGCCGTTCCACAAGGAGAGGAAATGCTCGCATTAATGAGCAATGCAGGTTTTTATGAGTGTAAATATCGCCCATTGACATTTGGCACATGCACCATATATACAGCGTTTAAACGATAATCTAAATTAAAAATATTTATAAATATGCACAAGATTTCTTTGTCATTGCTATTTTTGTTCTGTTTAACAATTAACACCAATGCTCAAGAGTTACAAGACTCTATTGTTGCTACTGTCGATAGTTTGACCACGCAAACGAGTGAGATAAGTGTCTCTATTAGACTTGAGCGCAAGCGTTTGATTAATGCATGGAAAGAAAAGTTGCGT
Source organism: uncultured Muribaculaceae bacterium (assembly GCA_964497305.1). Taxonomy (GTDB): domain Bacteria; phylum Bacteroidota; class Bacteroidia; order Bacteroidales; family Muribaculaceae; genus RGIG4079. Next base: position 5,658 of record CAZCEB010000006.1, read on the forward strand.
GCCGACTCAATTGCCAGAGAAGACTCGATAGCTCGTGCAAACTATATCAAGCCCACACCAATTGACATCCCGACCACATTTTTCGGTCCGGTTGTATTTACAGGATATGAAATGATGGATAGTTTTGACATCATGGACATGCGTGGCAGTGGTGTCGTGCAAGATGCGATGACTTGGATTAATCGTGAGATGGACATGGCAAAACGTTTGAGACGCATAAAACAAAATTATATCATAAACAACCCTCGACAAGTAAAATACAATTACGATTCTCTGCCTGCTCCTCCTAAAGAATTTGTCGCCGTCGTTGACCCATCAAAATCAACAATAGTGATAGAAAATATAAATGTTGACAAAAATAATGTCAACAAAACAGTAGAGGCTGAAGAAGTAAAACGAGTAAATTGGTTACGTTCTTTTGATGGATCGGTACAATTTTCTCAGGCTTATATTTCGCCTAACTGGTATCAAGGCGGTAACAACAACTTGAACATGATTGCAAATGCTGTTTACAACGTAAAATTAAATCAAGCATTCTATCCCAATCTGTTGTTTGACACGACTGTTCAATATAAATTAGGTGTATATAGCGCACCTGATGACTCTTTGCGCAACTATAGCATTAGTGAAGATATTTTCCGCATTAATAGCAAGTTTGGTTTGAAAGCAACTAAGAACTGGTACTATTCAATAACTGCCGATTTTAAAACACAGTTGTTTAATGGCTATAAGAAAAATACCAACGATCTCCAAGCGGCTCTTCTCTCTCCTGCTGAATTAAATATTGGTCTTGGTATGACCTACAGCCACACCAATGATAAGAAAAAACTTTCTTTTGATGTATCTATCGCTCCGTTATCATACAATCTCAAGATATGCACTAACGATAAAATGGATGAAACGGCTTTTGGCATAGATGAAGGTAAAACTACTGCTCACCAATTTGGTTCGAGCGCCGAAGGTAAAATGACATGGAAGCTCATGTACAATATCACCTACACATCGCGTCTATTCCTATTCTCCAACTATGAGTATGTGCAAGGTGATTGGGAACATAAATTGAATTTTGACATTAACCGCTTCTTATCAACACAAATATTTGTTCATCTGAGATATGATTCAGGGACCACACATGCGCCCGATGCAACATGGAAAGACTGGCAAGTTAAAGAAATCTTGAGTTTTGGCTTTAATTACAAATTCAGCACAATCTAATTTTATATGATTCGGTGGATAGTATTATTATGTATGTTATTAAGCCGATTTTATATCTTCGCTTTTCACCTTGATGACATACCTGAAACAGCCGGCAGATTAAATGGCTATGAACAAGGTAGCGTTGAATTAAGATTACAATCAATGCCCCTTAATAATATTGAAGGAATATGGCAGTTCCCTTCCGATGGTGCACTCGTTGTTATTGAACGATTTATTCCCGATAATTATCGCGATGATGGAGTTGAACGATATCGTTTAGTTGTTGTGCAATCACCACGATTATCTGTTCGTCCAGGTACGATTATGGGATATATGATTCCTTCAGCAAAGAAAGGTTATTATGACGCCCGCATATACACATCTTTTGACGGTGGCATCAATCTTAACACCCCGAAAAAATTTATATTAAAACATTCCGACGATGCCCGACTTTCATTCGTTGAACATAAAACAGGAGTGAAAGTAAATCTATGGAGAATGGTGCCATACATGTTCAGATACTCAATTTCAAAACAGGATAATCGTCCTGAAGAAATGAATGGTTGCATAAAGATATTCCCTAAAGAAGCTGAGTTTAACACTACTCCACGATATCTATAAAATGAGTCGATTGTTAGTCATATTATGCATGGTTGCTTTGTTTTCTACTATTTCTGCCGAACAGACTACCCGAAAACGGCTGAAGGCAAAACCCATAGAGCATGAGATTGTATCAATTGAATATGACTCAATAACACCCGATTCTACTAAAGTGATTATTGCAGGATATGATAAACCACTCACTTCTCGGCGCGAGAGTTTTTTTGTTACAAACTATTATGATAAAGAGATTAAAGCGTTAGAAATAACGTTAAATTACTATGATCTGTCGGGACACCAATTACATTCTGAAACTAAAACTATCGATTGCAATATCCCTACAGGAGAAACGCGGCTACTATATATCCCTTCATGGGACAAACAATTCAGTTTTTATTATTACCAAAGTTCGCGACCCCGACGCCAAGCCACTCCATTCATGGTAAAACACATCATTCACAAAATACTATTAAAAAAGGGCTCAACTTTCAATTAGCACTTCTCCGGTGTTATCAAGATGTAATTTAACCACATTCATAGCAACAAGATTTATCAACATCTCCTCAGCAGATGCATGCGTCATGTGTGCAAGACGATAAAATTCCTCTTTTGTTATCGCGCCTCGTTCCTCTATTACTGACAATAAACGACTCTCAATATCAGACAAACTTAAAATCCCCCCTTTGTTTTGACTCTGACGACGCCATGTCTTAACCATTATATCAGGTGCTAAGATATTTTCATCCTTAACTCTATAATATGCTCTCCATGAGCCATCAGGCTCCTGCGACATAACCGGACGTTTCATTGACTTTGCAATTTCAACACGTATCACGACCGCACCACCATCTGTTCTGAAAGCTGTAATTTTTGGGTTTTGTGCCGGACGACAATACATTTGTGCAGCCTGCTCAATCATGTATATATCCTCTTCATTTCGCACCCCTGCAATATTGCCATTATCTTTGATGCCAATGAGCAATCGTCCACCATCATTATTGGCAAATGCCGACAAGCTACGAGCGATTTTGCGCGCATCAGAAATGGCAAACTTAAAATCTTGATGTTCATGTTCACCTTCCTCGATAAGACGCTCAATATAGAACTTCCCCCTTATTGCTTTTATATCTTTCACTCCTCTATCTATTATTCAGGATAAACAAGTTGCTGTGGCGTTATACATTCAAGGACCTCAGTTAGATAGCGGTCGGCCTCTTTTTTAGCGTCAGCAAGATTCATATATGTGTAATTCCCACAATCTCGAGCTGTTGCTCCTGGAATTTCGCCATCAAAATCAGCAATAAACTTAAATGTTTCTTGCATCAATGGCAATATCTCGATTGACGATAAATCTCCATTCACAAGTAGATAATTTCCTGTGCAGCATCCCATCGGTCCCCAATAAATAATGCGTTCTTTCCACTGTGGATGATTGCGCAAAAATGTTGCAGCAAGATGCTCAATGGTATGCAACGTTTCGCCCGACAATGCTTGTTGGCGATTAGGCTCTGTCATGCGTATATCAAACGTAGTTATTATATCTCCCGACGCAGTTACATCACGACGGGATACATATATTCCACGCAACAATGTAAGATGATTGACCGTAAAGCTTGCTATCTTTTCCATCGATAATTTTCAGATTGATGTTATTACCTTTTTCAATGCTTCAAACGTGTGCTTGGGCGCATCCTCCCAGAAGTTTTCATATTGAGCGATATTATCCTCTCCTCCCGGAGTATCACTAATAACACGCACACAGAAAAACATTACATTTTTCAGATAGCACACTTGTGCTATCGCTGCCGATTCCATATCCACAGCCATAACATCGGGATGCACGCTCTTGATGCGCTCGACCTCTTCTGCTTTTGAAACAAATATATCTCCGGAACAAATCAAGCCATGCTTAATTTTAGGATCATCGTTGAGACATGGGAGTGATGAAATTTCCGGAACTGATGTGAAATAGCGAGGACACCCTGCTGCATCTCCCCATTCCGTTCCGGGACCACACCACACATCATGATAGGCAATGCGATCTCCCACAACCACATCAAGAATACCTGCCGATGAGCCTGCTCCACCTGCGACACCGGTGTTAACTATCAAGTCGGGATGAAAATTTTCAATCATCGTCAATGCTCCAATTGCAGCATTTACCTTGCCTATGCCACATTGCATTGCTGTTATTTCATGTGTGCCGATTTTTCCTGAGTGAAACGCTATATCATTTAAGGTAATCACAGAGTGATTTTCAATCAAAGGCAACAAGAGTTTCATCTCTTTACCCATCGCCACTATTATTCCTATCTTCATATCTATATTTATTTCTTTAATTCTTTTTTTTGCCGAAACGGAATAGCAATAACGGCTGACGATGGTCGCAACTGCGAATTTCATTTCGGTACACCTGTTCAAAATTATAATCTTGAGAATATCGTTTCTTGAGTAAAGGCATATCCTTTTCTCCGACTATAATTAAACCATCATTAGGTAATTCTTTGTCAAATAACTTCACCCTATCCCCTGTATAGAAATTAATTGTATAGAATCGCAAAAAATAATCATCAATGAAAGAATATATTTTACCTTCCGGAACCATTTCTTTTACAATTTGAGCAAGATGATAATCACTTTTTGCATTTAAAACTGCAGGCTGAAGATATGCCGAGAAATTCCAATAAATTATCAAAGTTGTGAATATTGCCATCATTCCTTTTGAGAGACAGCCCCACCGATTTATAACTGACATCACAATCATAATAATAAGTAGGAGGAACATGACAATATTCACAAATGACAATTCAATATTTTCAAGTCCATGCAAATATGCAATATTCTCAGCAGCACGCTTTCCACCGAAAATTGTTTCGGGCACTAATCCTAATTTAATCACAATTATTGCACAAACAACAATGATTGTCAATGAGGTTATAACCCATGAATAAATTTTTAATGATTTGGATTCTTTTCGAGCCAAATATATTATATATAGAGTGAGATAGTAAGCAATAAACGGATAAATTGGCAACAGATATACACTACGTTTACTCTTAGGTATACAATAAAATACAAAAATCAATACCAACGATAGCATTGAGAACAATTTAACATCATCCATCTCTCGCAGCCATGTCCTAAATCGTGAAATTATAGTCTTAATTTCGAGACATTTCTTTGATGCAAAACGATATCTTATAGTAAACAACGAGAATAGCACCAACAATGTATAGGGTAACATCCCTGATATTACTGTTATAAAATTGTAATGGACAGGATTATAATGCGATTCATAGCTCATTTTTCCTAAGAATCGACCAAAATTCTCTTCCATGGCAAGTTCATAAAAATGTTCTCCTCCTTGTTGATAGGCAGCAACATACCACATTGCGGGAATCACACATGCCAATATCGCAGACAATGTAAGTTGTAATATAGTGCGCCAAAATCCACCACCGCGCAATAAACGGAATACTCCCATAACAAGACAGGGCAATATAATAGCTACCGGCCCTTTAGTCAACACTCCTCCACTCATCAAAAGTATCGCAACCCATGAAATTCCTTTACCGTCTCGCTCATAATGGCGATAGAATGCATACAATGATGTTACGATAAACATTGTCAGCACCATATCAACTCGACAAGCATAAGCGGCACGATGCACCTCAAAGGCTGTCATTGTTATAAGAGCCATTGTGAATGCAATAAACGGAGAGGTGCGACGACTAAAAAAACGAAATCCGACAAGAGTCATGATTATCATTGCTATAGCCGATGGAAGACGAGAACTAAATTCGGTTACCTCTCCCCCAAGCAAAACCGAAAAAACGGCAATACACCATGCAAAAAATGGTGGTTTATATGGAATATCTCCACCGCAACTTTCAGGCAAAATCCAATTGCCCTGTTGCAACATAGATACAGCAACAATAGCCTCACGTGGCTCTCCTTTTGTATTAAACAATGTCCCTCCTAAGAACGGAATAAATGTTATCAAAACGAGAATCGCCAAAATCCACCAATAATTCTTCTCATTTTTTAACTTATCAAGTCGCATATTTCTCAATTATTATACTTTAATCCTACAAAGATAGCACTTTTAGCCATTTTTTATTAATTTTGCAGAGAATTAAAAATTTACATTATGGATAAGGTCTCGGAAAACCCTTTCAAAAACCGAAAAATCGACGGCACTCCGTTGATGGTAGTTACAGCTTTGTTTGTAACACTATATCTCGTTTCAAACATTATGGCAGTAAAAATCATAGGTCTTGCCGACCTGTTTTATTTTGATGCCGGAACAATCACTTTCCCCTTTGCCTACATGCTCGGAGATGTTCTCACTGAAATATGGGGATATCGCACAGCTCGCAAAATCATTTGGCTCACATTTGTATGCAATATAATCTTGGTTATTTGTACACAAGTGGGCGTGTGGTTGCCTTCTCCCGAATATTTGGATGAAACTGCCAATGCCTATAATCACATCTATTCCTATGTCCCACGCATTGTTCTTGGCTCGCTTGCCGGATTTCTATTTGGAGAGCTATCAAACGCATGGTTCATGGAAAAAATTAAAATCAAAACTCGTGGACGATGGCTGTGGTTGCGCACAATAGGCAGTTCAGCAATCGGATATCTTTTTGACACATTGCCATTTGTTCTCATTGCGTTTTTAGGTATTGTCTCCACACGCGAGTTGCTATTAATGTTGGCATTTCAATATTGCTCCAAACTACTGATTGAAGCAGTTTTCGGAACTCCAATGGCATACGCTGCTATCCATTTTATCAAGCGACGCCTCAAAGCTAATTAAAATGGAACGATATTCCCTCATTCACACCAAGATGCCTCGCGAATTTATACTACTGCAAGGCACAGGATGTCGTTGGCGAAAATGCACATTCTGCGACTATTACCATGACGCGAGCGACAACCCCTTTGAGACCAATCGCCATGTGCTGCAACAAGTTACCGGACAATATGGAGTGCTTGATATCATAAATTCAGGCTCGGCACTCGAACTTGATGCCGACACAATCTCACTAATCAAACAGGTCGTACAGGAAAAGGGCATACACACATTGTGGTTTGAAGTACATTATATGTATCGCCATCACCTTGCCTCGTTTGCCCAACAATTTGCCCCGGCACAAGTAAAATTCCGTTGCGGCATTGAGACTTTTGATACAGAATTGCGCAACCGCTGGAACAAAGGAATCGCGTCAGATGTCAGCCCCGAAGATATTGCACAATATTTTCAAGGTGTTTGTCTTTTATGTTGCACACAAGGGGAAACAAAAGAACATATTATAAATGATATCACCATTGCCCAACAACACTTTGAATATTTTAGCGTAAACCTATTCTGCAACAACGATACCTCCACAAAGCGAGATGAAGCACTCGCGCAATGGTTTGAGCAAGAAATCTACCCCACTATCAAAGACAACCCCAAAATCGAGATTCTCCTCAACAACACCGCCCTCGGTCTCGGCTAAATCTTATCTAATTATTAGCTTACTAACTGTTTTATCTTGACGTATTAAATAGAATCCCATAGGCAGATTTTTTAATTTTGAAAGTCGCCCTATAAAAACTCCATTAAGATTATAAACATATCTCTCTGCCTCTGATTTTGAATTGTATACCGGGGTAATAGAAGATCCCGATTCTTCTTTATATAATTTTATATTATCTATGAAAATTCCATCTGCGTGAATGTTTCCATATAATTTATATCTGAACTTATCACTTTTAAACGCAATTGGAAGAGATATATTTTCCCACTCATCAACTATTTTATTTAAAGAATAAATATTATACTCTCCTTTTTCATCTTCAATAAACAAATCAAAACGAGGAATCGTGGTCGAATTTGTATTACAACATATATCAAATGAAATTAAATAATTCTCTCCAACATTAACATCAATTTCAGGTCCGATTAGTTCAGCTTCACTTACAGATGTACTTTTACTTGAATATAACATCAAAATTTTATCTCCATCTATTGAATTTGGTATGCGTTCTGGATTCATTACAAAATCACCTTTTTTATATATACGCCAAGTTTCATTTCCTGCAATCGAATTTATCGTTATTATATCTGCAATGTCAGACTCAAAACTTTCTTTATACACCAATTCCTTATTTATTGATAAATCCGTAGTATCTGATTCTTCTCCATTTCCAGTAATAAATGAGATACTCCCATCATTCAGGTTCATTGTAATATTAGAAATCGAAATTTGAGCGTCAGCACCATCCCATGCAACCGCCGATGGAGAGCTAATTGGAGAAAAAGAAGTAACATTTTTACTCCCTGGGAATGGACATTCATCTGAATTAATATTCCCATAATCATCCAAATTTGGCTCTGAATAAGAGGCACACACCGGATATAAGCCTTGTGGATTTGTCGTATTTATTGTATTTGTATTGCTATATTTTTCTATATCCGGATGAACATGATATATAATCAATCCTTCCCCCGGTAATGCTGCATCAAAATTATACCTTTGTCTATTCTCTAAAAGGAAATAATCACTCTCGCTTTCTGTATCTATTCGATAAATTATTGTTTCCTCAGGATTATTTGCGCCCATTCTTGGCATGACAACATGCTGATTTTCTCTCAGAACAATTTGGCTATTCCATCCAAAAACGCAACTGCGCACATATGGATTAAAATTAGAAGGAGTCCGACCATTATCATTCCAACTACCACTTGCCATAATATCCCATTTTCCCGTACCTTCATATTCTCCTCCTGTTATATAATTTGTATCATAATAATCCATCGCTCCAAGAGCATGCCCAAGTTCATGACAAATTACTCCGATATTTGTAATATTGTCCCCTATATTGCCCCTAAGTTCAGGAGAACATGAATAACCTGCAAACGAAGCAACACCATCTCCTGCTGATATTTTAGAAGAGTATTCATGCGCCCATATTGCATCAGCAGAAGCTCCTGCTTCTTCTCCATAGCCGGCAAAAATAATATGCACATTATCTACCAATCCATCTTTATTATTATCATAAAGTGTATAATCAAAATCATTTGGCAAATTTCTTATTGCTTCAACACAAAGCATCATCGGATTTGAATCATTGCCATTAAGACTATTCCCCCCATAGTATCTCATCGGATACTCGGATGTATATGGACCATATATATCCGACACATAATCTAATTGACCTTGAGATGCGAATTGATAAAAATCTCTCACGCTTCCTGTTGCATCATTCTCATTATAACCCAATGTATTAAATAACGCATCAAAATCTTCTCGTGTTTTTTTAAATGACAAATCACTATACTGCATCAAAATAACCAATGCCCGACGTTCACCTGTAAGAACCGATGATTTTGCCTTGTTTAAAGTTTCATTCTGAGTATCTGGTTTTTCTCGTTTTGGAATAATCCCCTTAGGAACAATCGCTTTAAATTGCTTTATTTCAAAAGTTTCATCTTCTTTAGGCATCAATTTAAAACTCGATTTAACTACATTCCCATTTTCTAATTGTGTGGCATACCACCACCCCTCTGAATCACTTATTAATGTATAACCATCCTCTGTTAATGCGAATTTCTGATATTCATCACCCCGCATATAGATTTCAACAGAATCTCCATTTTCAACTTGAACAATAATCTTATGCGGATATGCTGATACAGCATATGCATTTACATAGCTTATTATAATAATAAAAAAACTATATATATATCGAGTCATTATAATCCTTATATTATATACAAAAAAGAGAGGTCTCTCTCCTTTACTATAAGCAAGAAGAAAAGACCTCATTTATATCAAAATTACTTATCGATTAGATCGCATTTTCTTTGCACGTTCTTCCTCTACAGAACGCACTATTGTTATATTTTGAATATTTTCTTCGTTTCGAGAAATTCTTTTTATCATTGATTGATTTTGGCTCGTATCCCAACTGAACCCTAATATATCTGATGATAATGATCCATCCTTAAATACACCCCATCCGTAAGCAAAACATACCGGATAATACGATAAATAATATGTTGAATATGTAAATGTATGGTTATTTGGATAATCTGTTACAATTTCCATTTCCCAACTTTCTGCAAGCCAATGCTTTTTATTATTCTTTATATAGTAGTTTATCTCAAAAGCATGAACTCCTCTATTATAATTTTCCACACCTATACCATATATAAGATGATATGTATTACAATAACCTTCTTTCGTTACATCAAACCAAAAGCCCCGTGAATAACTGGCTTGAACATTAGCGAAACTCACCCAGGCGTCATCATCTACATTTTGATAGGCAGGTGTTTTTAACATAATCTTTTTTAATTCTCCTGCTTTTCCTTCTGTATCGTAAGCAACACTCACAAAATAATATGTAGAGTTTTCGTCAATGCGATTACCATAACTGTCATAGCCACGACTGGTTATATAATCGTCGGCATATTTAAGTAATTCCTCTTTTTGCAATTCTTCAAGCAGTTCCTTGTCTGTCAAACGACTATATTCACGTTCTAAAAGAAAAATATATTGAAAGTTATTAACATTTGTTGTAGCTTCGTATTCCCATGCTATGCAATCATATAATGCTACTTCATTAGCAGGTACCACATAACAAGTAGGCTTTCCTGCTTCTTGTATAATATTAATTGTTACACTAAGACCTGATCCTGATAAAGTAATCGTTGCCTCTCTTTGTGTATCTGTATTATTTTCTTTTGATGGATAAATCGTCAAATCTACCTCTCCATTACCGGCAGTTGGAGATACATTAAGCCAATCTTCCTTCCCACTTAATGTCCATTGCACATTTGATTTTATCTTGAATACCTGCTTGTAATCAATCCCTTTCCCTCCATCAAAAAGACCGGGGAAAGAATGTTCTGCACTATTTGCCCCATTTACGGTTAAAGATAGAGCATCTATAGGCTCATCTTCTTCATCGTCATCACCTCCTCCACATGATGAAAATCCGATACTTAACATTGCCACCCAAATAACAGCAAAAATTTGTAAAAAATAATTTTTTCTCATAATTATTACATTTTTTAAATTACTGAGCAAAGTTGCATCAATACTTTATAATATATCTTCATTCATAGTATCCATATTGGATACTGTATTCAATGTGGATACATCAATTTTAAAAGTTCCTTC
>CAZCEB010000007.1:0-16629 GCA_964497305.1 uncultured Muribaculaceae bacterium
GAACGGATTCTTGGATCAGTTTTTCACTAATGAAAACGCAAGAAGACCTTAATGGTGTAAATGTTCCACGTCCTACCGACCAACGATATAGTTTTGCAATGTATTTTACGGATTATTTCCCAAATATTCCCAAATTAAAATTTAGTTTAAGAGGAATTTTTTCTGATGGTTTACCCACTACTGCGCCACAATCAAGTAGAGATGTTGGATATTTTCGGGTTCCAGCATATAAACGTGTTGATGCAGGATTATCATATGCGTTATTATCACCGCTAAAAGAAGGTGAGACCCAAAGAGGGGGATATTTAAAATACATCAAAAGTATTTGGCTTGGGTTTGATGTGTTTAATTTGCTTGATATATCCAATGTGAGCAGTTATTATTGGGTTACAGATGTTAATAATATCCAATATGCAGTTCCTAATTATCTCACCCGAAGACAATTTAATGTACGTATAACAATAGATTTTTAAGTGATATTAAATACAAATGAAAAGATTTTCAATAATTTCAATGCTATTATTAGTTATAGCAACCATACATGCTCAAAAAGATAATAGGGATTGGGCACAATTAGGACGATATGTTTATCAAAATGCTAAATTGGAGAAAGCTCCCGATGTTGTTTTTATGGGAAATTCCATAACCGATTGTTGGGTAGATACGGTTCCGGAATTTTTTGCAGAAAATAATTATGTCGGAAGAGGTATTTCCGGACAGGTGTCTTCTCAAATGTTGGTGCGTTTTCGACAAGATGTTATTAATTTAAGCCCCAAAATAGTTGTAATATTGGCTGGAACTAATGACATAGCGGAGAATAATGGAACAATAACCAATGAAGGGATAATGAATAATATAATATCAATGTGCGAACTTGCTAAGTTACATAACATTACACCAATATTATGTTCTATATTACCTTGTGAACATTACTATTGGTTAAAAAATAAAAACATATATCCCGCTGGTCGTATAATGAAAATAAATGAGATGATAAAGGCTTACGCAGAGAAAAATGGCTATGAGTATGTCGATTATCATAGTGAGATGACTACTCCTGATGGTGGATTGGATGCTAAATACTCTCACGATTTGATTCATCCAAATAGAAAGGGATATGACATAATGATGCCTATCGTGAAAAAATCGATTGATAAAGTTTTGAATAAACAATAAAAATACCGGTTGACTTTGGTCAACCGGTATTTTTATTGAATAAATTATTAAATTACTTAATTAAGTATTGTGACGATATTGACTCATTTTCGTGAATACGACGAATAGTATCAGCAAATAAATGAGCAACACTCAAAACATGCGCTTTCTTGCAGTCTTTTGCAAATGGAATACTATTAGTGAAAATCATTTCAGTCATACCACAATTGTCAACACGTTCTGAAGCGGGATCGCTCATTATTGCATGAGAGCATAATGCGCGTACTGATTTAGCCCCGAATTCTAGCATGAGATCTGCGGCTTTAGTAATGGTACCGGCTGTGTCCACCATGTCATCAACAAGAATTACATTCTTATCTTTAACATCACCTATTACTGTCATGTTGGCAACAACGTTGGCTTTTGCTCGTTGTTTATGGCAAAGCACCAAAGGTACGTCAAAATATTTTGCGTAACTATTTGCGCGTTTTGCTCCACCAACATCAGGAGATGCAATTACCATTTCTTCAAGATTTAAAGATTGAATGTATGGAATAAATACTGAAGATGAATATAAATGATCAACAGGAATATTGAAAAATCCCTGAATTTGATCGGCATGGAGATCCATTGTAATAACACGATCAACTCCTGCAGCGCTAAGAAGATCTGCGACAAGTTTTGCTGCAATTGATACACGAGGTTTGTCTTTACGATCTTGACGAGCCCAACCAAAATAGGGCATAACTGCAATTATTGATTTAGCTGATGCTCTTTTGGCTGCATCAATCATAAGCAATAATTCCATTAAGTTGTCGCTGTTTGGAAATGTTGACTGAACAAGATACACTTCACATCCACGAATGGATTCTTCGAAACATACTTCAAATTCTCCATCGGCAAAGTATTGAATGTTCATCTTGCCAAGTTCTACACCAAGGTCTTTACAGATTTCTTCTGCCATATATTTTGACCTGGTACCTGAAAAAATCTTGAAAGGAGGTAATGTTGTACTCATATCTATTTAATCGGTAATTTGTTTCTATTGCAAAGGTACTACTTTTTAATATTCTTTATTGATTGTTTTGTCGATTTTTTCTTCGATGATATAATATTTTTGTGAGAAATTTTCCAAATTACAGCATCATGACCTCCAACAAAACACTCAAAAGGTAAATCGTTTTTGAATGCTTTTGTCCCATTATCACCTGATAACAATTCTATAGCGTTGTTACATGTACCCTCAGGGATATTTAAAAATTCAAAAGCATGCTTAGGTATATTTATTTTAAGATCGCATGTTTCTGCAGAAAAATTTACAATGATGAGCAATGTCTCTGCTGTAGAACTACGCATAAAAGCATATTGACGATGAGGATTAAAGGATGGATTGTCATAATTGACATACATTAAATCAAAGAAACGTCCTTCGCTAATTGCTTTTTCTTTGTTACATATATTAAGTATATCTTTATATTTATTTCGCAACCAAATCTCACGTCCACTCAAAAGGCTCTCATCACATTTGCCGTCATTAAACCAGCGACGAATTGTAGGAATACTCCAATAGTCAAATATAGTTGTGCGACCATCGTGTCCGCTATATCCTTCGGCATCAGATGCTTGTTCTCCAAGTTCCTGACCTGCATATATCATCATTGGACCAGTGCTTATCATGGAACTTACGACAAGAGAAGGTATGACAAGTCCAGGATCACCTGCGTACTGTTTGGACCCAAAACGTTGTTCATCGTGGTTTTCTAAGAAATTAAGCATATTGGCATTAATCCCATCAACAGTTTGCCAACAATTAGTTATGCATGCTGCAGATACATTTGAACACTGTATAGCTCTTAATGTATCGTACAATGTTACCTTGTCATATAAATAATCAAATCCACCAATTTTTATGAAATCACGATACAAATTAGTATCATAAATTTCTGCAATAAAAATTATGTTAGGGTAGTGTTCTTTGACTGCCGGGATAGCCCACTTCCAAAATTCAAGAGGTACCATATGAACCATATCACAACGAAATCCATCGACTCCTTTACTTGCCCAATAACGTAAAATATTAAGCATTTTAAACCATGTATCAGGAATCGGGTCAAAATGAAGAGTACCATCACCATAGTCAACTCCATAGTTTAATTTAATAGTGTCATACCAATCATATTCACCGGGAAAAGCTGAAAAACAATCATTCCCTGATGCTTTAGCCGGGAATTCCCTATAAGCATTATCCCCATGTCCTAAATTAACATGTGGGGCAAATTGTTGGCGAGGTATGTAATAGAAATTATTTGATGGGCTAAAGAACTTAGAATTATCATCATCGCAGCCTAAATCTTTTATACCTATAGGCTTTGCATCAGAATAATATTGCCGAGCTACATGATTTGGAACAAAATCTATAATAACTTTAATTCCTGCTTTATGGGTACGATTTACTAATTGTTCAAATTCTTTTATGCGCTCAGGAATATTTACAGCAAGATCTGGATCAACATCATAGTAGTCCTTAATCGCGTAAGGAGATCCTGCATTTCCTTTTATAACAAATGGATTGTCATTAGATATGCCAAATTGTGTATAATCTGTTTTGTGTGCATGTTCTATAATCCCTGTATACCAGATATGAGTTACTCCTAATTCTTTAATTGAATTTAGTACATTGGGAGTTATATCGTTTAATTTCCCGGATCCATTTTGCTCATATGTCCCAAATGGAATACAATTATTGTTTTTATTAGTAAATAATCGAGGAAGTAATTGATAAATTATAGGCTTTTTATTCATGGACGTATTTTTATCTGTTTTACGTAATTTTTCACAAATTTACTCCAAAATATTGATAAAATTATAGCTATAACAAAATTTGTGCTAATATATATGAGAGATAATTTGTAAATTTGTACACTAATTTTAAAATATAGATTAATCATGAATGAGTTAGCAACAAAATACAGTCCTGCAGAGGTAGAGGATAAATGGTATAGCTATTGGATGGAGAATAATCTGTTCAAATCTATCCCGGATGAAAGGGAACCATATACAATAGTGATACCACCACCTAATGTAACAGGTGTCCTTCACATGGGACATATGTTAAATAATACAATACAAGATATTCTTATTCGTCGAGCTCGTATGGAGGGTAAGAATGCATTATGGGTACCAGGTACAGATCATGCTTCTATTGCTACGGAGGCTAAAGTAGTTGCAAAACTTGCATCTGAAGGCATCAAAAAGACAGATTTAACGCGAGAGGAATTCTTGAAACATGCATGGGCATGGACTGAAAAGCATGGTGGCATAATTCTAGAACAACTAAAAAAACTTGGAGCATCATGTGATTGGAGTCGTACCGCATTTACAATGGACGAAATGCGCAGTAAGAGCGTCATTAAAGTATTTGTTGATTTATATAATAAAGGGTTGATTTATCGTGGAGTGAGAATGGTAAACTGGGATCCAGCTGCTCTAACGGCCCTATCTGACGAAGAAGTAATATATAAAGAAGAACATAGTAAATTATATTATCTTCGTTACTTTGTTGAAGGCGAAGATAAATATATAGTTGTAGCAACAACACGTCCTGAAACAATCTTGGGTGATACTGCTGTATGTGTAAATCCTAATGATGAACGCTATAAATGGTTGAAAGGCAAGAGAGTAATTGTTCCACTTGTGAATCGAGCAGTCCCCATTATAATGGATGAATATGTTGAAATGGACTTTGGAACAGGTTGTTTGAAAGTAACTCCGGCTCATGACGTAAATGACTACATGTTAGGAGAAAAATACAATCTTCCCATTATAGATATATTCAATGATAATGGAACAATAAGTGATGCAGGTGGGATGTATATTGGTAAGGACCGTTTTGAAGTTCGTAAAGAAATTGTTGCTGATCTTGATGCATCAGGACTTGTTGAAAAAATAGAGGACTATAATAATAAGGTAGGCTATTCTGAAAGAACAAAAGTAGTAATAGAGCCCAAATTATCAATGCAGTGGTTCTTAAAGATGGATGAAATAACTATCCCAGCTCTTAATGCAGTAATGGAGGACGATGTGAAATTTTATCCTCCAAAATTCAAAAATACCTATCGGCACTGGATGACAAATATCAAGGATTGGTGTATTAGTCGTCAATTGTGGTGGGGACATCGAATACCTGCATATTTCTTACCAGAGGGAGGATATGTTGTTGCAGAAACAGCTGAAGATGCCCTTGAATTGGCGAAAATAAAAACCGGCAATAGTTCGCTTGCCATAAATGATATTCGCCAAGATGAAGATTGTTTAGATACATGGTTTAGCTCATGGTTGTGGCCCATATCATTATTTAATGGTATTCTTGATCCTAATAATGATGAAATAAAATATTATTATCCGACAAGCGATCTTGTAACCGGTCCTGATATTATCTTCTTCTGGGTTGCTCGAATGATTATTGCTGGATATGAATACATGCACGATAAACCTTTTGGCTCAGTGTATTTTACTGGTATCGTTCGAGACAAAATTGGTCGTAAAATGTCAAAGTCTTTAGGAAACTCACCAGATCCACTTGATTTGATTGCCAAATTTGGAGCAGATGGTGTCCGCATGGGAATGATGCTTGCAGCACCTGCTGGTAATGATATTCTATACGATGACAAACTTTGTGAACAGGGACGTAATTTCTGTAATAAAATATGGAATGCGTTTCGTCTTATGAAAGGTTGGGAAACTGCAGACATTGAGCAACCTGAATATGCACTACGTGCAACACAATGGTTTAAAGCCAAATTAGATGAAACATTGATTGAAGTTAAAGACTTGTTTTCTAAATTCCGCCTGTCAGAAGCTTTAATGGCAGTATATCGCTTGTTCTGGGATGAATTCTCTTCATGGTATCTCGAAATGATCAAACCAGCTTATGGTAAACCAATTGACACGAAAACCTATGAAGATACATTAAATTATTTTGATGCATTATTACGTTTATTACATCCATTTATGCCATTTATAACTGAAGAACTATGGCAACATTTAGCAGAGCGTAAAGCAGGAGAATCAATTATGTATGCATTAATTCCCTCTTCAGAAACAATTAAAGAGGATGTTTTATCTTCTATGGAAAAAGCAAAAGAAGTTGTTATCGGAGTGAGAGGTGTTCGTGCAACAAAAAATATATCTCCAAAAGAACCTCTTGAATTAAATGTTTTGGGCGAATTTAATGAAAGCGAATATAATATTATTGCTAAACTTGCGAATCTTAGTGTAATTAATACGTCTGTTATAAAAGATGCATCTGCTGCATCGTTTATGGTTGGTACAACTGAGTTTAATGTTCCATTAGCAAATAATATTGATGTAGAAGCTGAACTTACAAAACTCAAAAAAGATCTTGATTATTATAAAGGTTTTAAAGGATCAGTTTTGAAAAAATTAAGTAATGATCGTTTTGTAAACAATGCCCCAGCTACAGTTGTAGAAGGAGAACGTCGCAAACTAGCAGATGCTGAAACAAAGATTAAAGCACTTGAAGAGAGCATTATTGCTCTTCAAAAATAACAATATCTGTAAATAAAGTAAAAATGGCTCCCAATTAAAATATCGGGAGCCATTTTTACCTAAAATATTTAGATTCAAGTGATTTATAGTATTCTGTTTGTTTTATTGTTGCAATCCATGAGTTTAAACTATCGCATAAGATACTATCCGTTTTATTAATTAACCAAGATTGAAATTGAGTAAATGAGATATCCGTAGAAATATCAATATATGGATACTGTTTTGCAAGTTTTTGAGCAACTTTTTCATTAATTACGGCTTGCTTTATATCTCCAATTGCTGTCATAATAAATAATTGTTCAGCAGCATAGATTGAATCTGATATAATGTATATAGTGTCTCCTATTTCTCGAGAAAGATTTGTTATGCGATTAGTTAGAGGGGAATTTGCTACTACCCAAATAGTATCTCCAGCTAAATCAAGTTGTGATTTAATCTTAGGTTTAAATGTTACACTATCCTTTCTTTGTACGAGGACTTGTTTATCTAAATATATAGGTATTGTAAATAAATATTTATTGTTATATTCAGTTGTCAGAGGTAATTCTGCAATGAGAATATCATATGACCCCATTTCAAAATTCTTTATCGCATCTGTTAATGAAACTATGGGGTGGAATTTTAGATTAAGGTTGTGTTCTATCGCAATTTGTCGTATTAAATCATAATTAAAGCCACCTAAAGTGTCATTATAAGTATATAATGAGAGTGGAGAATATTCAATAGCAACATCAATTGTTTCGCTGTCAGAAGACGTGTTTATGTTGTTGCCATTTTTACTATAACTGCAAGTCTTTAGCATATACATGATAATTGCAGTAAATAATAGCAATACAATATATGTAACTATACGCCCGTTATATTGCAGTAATTTTTGCATATAAATTAATTGGTAAAATCAACGGAAACACCTATTTGGAATCTTCGTGGATTTAGAGGATAGTGGGGGAGTGCAAAATAGTTATTGCCTGTCATACCTTGATTAATGTGTGTAAACATAACATAAAATCGAGCTTTATCGAGTTTCATATTAGCATATAAATTCATAAAAGGATAGTTTCCGACTTCAATTTCATTTTGGTTATAGAATGACATTGTCGCAGGTTGATAATTTACGCTTTTATATTTCGTGTAGTAATCACAATCAAATCCCATTTGAACGTCAAGGACTCCAGCAACTTTAAACAAAATATATAGGTTAGAATAGATTGAGAACTTGGGTAACGGAATTACAGATTCTACCGATGATGTCTGGTAGTTAAGTTTATTATCAAGATGAAATATCCCTAAACTGAAATTTTGAAGTAATGATGCGCTAAATACTTGTACGCTTCCACTATGTTGTATTGGCAAACATTTCTCATTAAAATAAACATAGTTCTGAAGATTTTCTACACCAATATTTATGTATGTGCTAGTGTGAGGTATGTTTAGTTTACCTCCTAATCTAAGACGACGTATTTTCCCAAAATCATTTTCCCAAATAAAATGATTAGATACATAGTGATTCATAAAATAAGGAACAGCTTCATTAGAAAAGCGTCCATATCCAGAAATAGTTACACTATCACCCCAAAGTTTAAATTGAGTTGAAATATTTCCGTCAATATTAATATCACCAACTACAGGTCCGGAAACACCAAATTTTGCAGTAGCGTTATATTTTAGCAATGAACCTTTTTGTTTCGTGAGTTGAGCTCCCACCCAAAATAAGTTTTCTGTAGCGTTATTTGGAACTTTTTTAACAGGATAAGGCGATAAATTTTCCGGCAAAGGAATCACTAAATCAATCGTATCTGTTGTTTGTTTGTATTTTCGTATTTGATGTGTGGCAAAAGCCGCTAATCCGGCTTTTGCATATTTATTAAATCCTTCTAACAGAGAAATACCTAATGTATTGGACAAAGACCAATAACTTGTTCTATCATTTGTGCCGACATTACTTAAATATGTATTTTCCCAAAAGTCGGCCTCTCCAGGTGCATCGTTCAAGAATAAGTGTTTCCCATCTTTATAATTAAGTGTCCAAATAAAACTCGTTACCGGTATATAATTTTGCTCTATGACAGAATCACCTTCGTATATTTCATCATAATAACCGACCTTATATCTATTATTGATAAATAAATCTGTACCTACAATTTTTGAGTGGGCAGCACTAAGATGTGTTGGAATTGTTTTGGTATCAACTTTAGATGAGCCCCCTTGAACTTCAGCAGGGTCAGTAATATATAGGTCATCAGTTATTCCGCCATTTTCCTTATTTAGCATATTATGGTGATAAAAATATGCTTGCAATTCATAACGATCTCCTATATGAGATGCCGAGGCTCCCCAAATTAAATCTTTCGTAGCCTGGTAGTTGTAGCTACCTTTAGAATATAAATAGTCAATGTATGCACCTATTTGAGTTTTTGCATTTACATTTCCTGAAAATATCATTTTCAAACGATCTTGAGTAGTCTCCTTGCTACCTCCGGTATTATAAGATAAAAGGGTCATTGGTTGACGACTATTATAGAACTTGTGTGTATGAATAGATGGCAACCAAGCATTTAAAGCATCTTTGAAGAAGAATTCACTCATTTCTTCTCTTTCGAAGAATATCATTGTTTGTCCTTCTGCTCCTAAATTACCTGTTGTTGCATATGCAGGTGATATTTGTGATGGTATTGACTGATGATAGTAGTTTAATAACGTCGTATCAATTGTTGCTGATTCTTTGAGTCCGAGAGGAGGAATAATCTTCCATGCAAAGGGTTTGATATTTATCAAAGAATCATTTTCTTTACTCTTATTTTCTGTTTTTTGTAATTCACGATCAGCACGCTCTTGTCCAAATGAAACAAGAACAAAAAGTGCGAATATTATTGTAATTATCTTCCTCATTATGTTTGCAAAGATACAAAATATAAATGTGTATTAAAAAGAAGATTTAGATTAATCGTAACGATTATAAAATAAGCGAGACTATAGTCTCGCTTATTTTATAATTATTTTTGAGTATTAATATCTTGAGGTTTCAACCAACGATCGAACCAACGGAAGAAAAGGCGTTGCCACATGATTGCATTTTGAGGTTTCAAGATCCAATGGTTTTCATCGGGATATATTACCATTTCACATGGAACACCTCGCAATTTTGCTGCATTGAAGGCCTGCATGCCTTGAGATGCTAAAATACGGAAATCAAATTCTCCATGAGAAATCATAATCGGTGCTGTCCATTTGTCCACATATTTATGTGGAGATTGACTGAATGTACGTTGTGCTGTTGTATTGTTTTTATCCCAAAATGCTCCACCTAAGTCCCAGTCGGCAAACCACATCTCTTCAGTTTCGAGATATTGTGCTTCTGTGTTAAATATACCGGCATGTGCAAATAATGCAGCAAATCGATTATCGTGATTACCGGCTAGCCAATAAACTGAAAATCCGCCATAACTTGCACCGGTTGCTCCTATGTGTTCTGAGTCTATAAATGCTTCCTGCTTCATATAATCAACTGCAGAGAGATAGTCTTTCATATTTTGTCCTCCATAATCACCTGATATTTGTTCGTTCCATTCAGTTCCAAATCCAGGTAATCCACGGCGATTAGGCGCAATAATTATATAGTCATTTGATGCCATTAGGGCAAAATTCCAGCGATAGCTCCAAAATTGGCTCACAGCTTGTTGTGGACCTCCTTGGCAATATAAAATTGCAGGATACTTTTTGTCTTTATTAAAATGAGGTGGATAGATTATCCATGTTGTCATTTCTTTACCATCAGTAGTAGGAATTAAACGTTTTTCTACAGATGGCATAGTTAATTGCGCAAATATGTCGGTGTTAACATTAGAGATTTGTTTAATTTCTCCATTAGTTATAGCATATAATTCATTAGGCGCAAGCATTGAGTGACGTAATGTAATTAAGTTATTATCATCAATAACAGCAAGAGTTTCATAATCACATATTCCATCAGCAATAGTCTGAATTTCTTTATTTAGATTTATACTAAAAATAGGAGTAACCCCTTGATAATGAGCAATGAAATATAAAGATTTGCTATCAGGTCGCCAAACAATAGAATTAACAGTATAGTCCCAATCTGATGTTAAATCAGTTTTTTCACCTGTAGATGTATTGAGAATGAAAATACGATTTTTGTCTGACTCGTATCCATCTCTTTCCATGCTTAGCCATGCAACATATTTCCCATCGGGAGAATAAATAGGATTTGTATCATATCCCATCATTCCTTCAGTAAGATTAATAGTTGATTTATTTTCAATATTATATAGGTATAGGTCAGAATTTGTTGATTTAGCATAATCAATTCCTTCCTTTTTACGAGATACATAAATAATATTTTTACTATCGGGAGACCACGCAAATGACTCAACACCACCAAACGGTTTCATCGGTCCTTCATAAGGCTCACCTTCCATTATATCAATAATATTAGTAATGTTTCCCCCGTCAAAATCGGCTAAAAAAGGGTGGGGTATTTCTGTAACCCATTCATCCCAATGTTTGTACATTAAATCAGTAATTACTCGTCCTGTCGCTTTGGGTAGATCTGAATAGATGTCAGACGATGTTTTCCCATATTTAATATTTGATATAATGAGAATTTTCTTCTCATCAGGGGATATCACAAAACCGTTTACTCCTTTTTCTAAATCTGTGATTACTTTGCGATTGCTCCCATCAGCATTCATAAGCCATATTTGAGGTTTCCCTTCGTGAGAATATATAAATGCAATCTTCTTTCCACCATTAATCCATACTGCATTGCTTTCTGATTTTGGTGTCATTGTTATGCGATGGTTATTATTGCCATCAATATCCATAACATATAAATCTCTATTGCTTGTATTTTCTTCTACACTTTCATAAGATATCCCATATAGAATTTTAGTCTTATCAGGTGAAATTTGAGGGTCAGACACTCTTCCAAGAGCCTGTAAAGCATCAATATTGAAAATTCCATTTTCACTTTTAAATATTGGCTTATCAATAACTTTTTCCTCAACATTCGAGGTGCAGGCTGTTGTTGCAAGTAGTAAAGCCGATGACATCATGGCGATTGGTTTAAAAAAATTCATGTTTATTATGTTTAGTTATTATAGATGAAAATTGTTATTGATATTTTATAGGGAATAACTTCCTAATTAAATCATCTCGCTTTAATCGTTTTAGGGATTTTATAATCTTAGAACGATAATTCTTATCATACCAGAAAAAATATTGGCGTTGAGCTAATTTTTCCTCTTTAGTATCTGCTGTATAAATGCGTTCACCTGTATAAGGGTGATATCCTGTATAATATATTTCTGTAGCAAGAGTCATAGGGGTTGGCGTAAAATCTTGTATTTGCTCCAAATGCATATTTAATGTTTTTGTTTCAACTGCAAGTTCTGCCATGTCAACTTCTTCACATCCTGGATGACTTGATATAAAATAGGGAACTAATTGTTGTTTCATTCCATTTTTATAATTTATATTATCAAAAAAATTCTTGAAATCATAAAAAAGCGAGAACGATGGCTTTCGCATAATATCAAGAACATGTTTGCGCGTATGTTCAGGTGCGACTTTGAGTCGACCGGAAACATGATATTTGATTAATTCTGTGTTGTATAACCTGTTTGCTTTATCTATTTTTTCATTACCACAAATGTACATCGATAAATCATATCTTACACCACTACCGATGAACGATTTTTTGATTTTAGGTATATTGTCAACAGAATGATATATATCTAAAAGGGGAGAGTGGTCATTGTTTAAATTTTTGCAAGGAGTAGGGTGAAGGCATGATGGTCGAAGACATTTTTTACAAATATCTAAATTCTTACCTCCCATCATGTACATATTAGCTGAAGGTCCACCTAAATCGCTAATATATCCTTTAAAGTCTGGCATAGATGAGATTTGCTTAACTTCTTTTATTATGGATTCTTTACTGCGTGATGCAATAAACTTCCCCTGGTGAGCTGAAATTGTACAGAATGCACACCCTCCAAAGCAACCTCTATGCAAATTTACGGAAAATTTAATCATTTCATAAGCTGGAATTGTTTTCCCGTTATATCGAGGATGGGGTAGTCTAGTATAGGGTAAATCAAATGATGCATCAATTTCAGATGTTGTCATAGGAGGATACATAGGATTGACCTTAATAACATATTTACCATGTCCTTGCCATAATGTTGCTCCCTCATATTTGTTAGATTGTTGTTCTATGTGTTTAAAATTTTGGGATTGATGCAATTTGTTTTTATTACAACTCTCGAAATTATTTAATATAATATTATCTTTATTTCCATCTTCAGGTATAGATGAAATCGGTAACTTTACGACAGTTTGCCTTATATCTGTAATATCTCTGATCGATTTTCCAAATTGTAACTGATGAGCAATTTCAATAATTGCTTTTTCTCCCATTCCGTACACAATCATATCAATACTTGCATCATATAAAATTGATGGTCGTAGACGATCCTGCCAATAGTCATAATGAGAGAGTCTTCTCATTGAAGCCTCAATGCCTCCTGCTATGATTGGAACATCAGGATATAAATCTCGTAATATTTTAGAGTAAACAATAGTAGGATAATCAGGACGCATGCCATGCCTGCCATTTGGAGTATAAGCATCATCACTTCGTTTTCGTCGATTGGCAGTATAATGATTAACCATCGAGTCCATTGCACCGGCTGAGATTGCAAAAAATAATCGAGGAATACCAAATTTTTTGAAATCTCTTAAATCGTCTTGCCAATTTGGTTGTGGAACTATAGCTACTTTAAATCCCTGTTTCTCAAGAACTCTTCCAATAACAGCAGCACCAAAAGATGGATGATCAACATAAGCATCACCAGTAAAAAGCACGACATCAACATAATTCCATCCAAGAACTTTCATCTCTTTAATAGATGTTGGTAACCATGATGTAATATGATATCTATTGTTTGTTGTTTGTTGTATCATTATTTACTCTTTAATTGTTGCTCTAATCTTAAGATTTCATCTCTCAATCTTGCTGCCTCAATAAATTCCATATTTTTTGCCGCTTCTATCATGTCTTCTCTCATCTTTGATATTGTAAGCTCCATTTCATTTTTATTCATATATTGAATAATAGGGTCAGCCGCAATATCAACGTTTTGAGTATATTCGTTATGATATGGGATTGGATCTTTGCTTGAATTTTTATAGGAGTCGTCTGTATCTAATCCAATAATTCTATTACGGGCTTTTATTATTGCTTGTGGAGTTATTCCATTTTTTTCGTTGTATGAAAGTTGCAACGTTCGTCTGCGATTTGTCTCATCTATTGTTTGTTGCATGCTGTCGGTTATTTTATCAGCGTACATTATGACCATACCATTCAAGTTTCTAGCAGCTCTCCCGACTGTTTGTGTTAATGAACGATGAGATCTTAAAAAACCTTCTTTGTCTGCATCTAAAATAGCAACAAGTGAAACCTCTGGTAAATCAAGCCCTTCACGTAATAGATTAACACCAATCAGGACATCATATATTCCATTACGAAGGTCATCCAAAATTTGTATACGTTCAAGGGTATCAATATCAGAATGAATATAAGATGTTCTCATCCCTAATTTCTGCATATAAGTATGCAACTCTTCTGCCATTCGTTTTGTTAGCGTGGTAACAAGTGTACGCTCATCCTTTTCTGCTCGCAGTTGGATTTCTTCAATAAGATCATCAATTTGATTGAGAGATGATCTAACTTCTATAATAGGATCCAGAAGCCCTGTTGGACGAATTATTTGTTCTACAACAACACCTTCACTTCGATTTAATTCATAATCAGCAGGAGTTGCACTAACATATATCATTTGCTTGGTTAAGCTCTCAAATTCTTCAAACTTAAGAGGTCGATT
This sequence comes from uncultured Muribaculaceae bacterium, assembly GCA_964497305.1. GTDB lineage: Bacteria > Bacteroidota > Bacteroidia > Bacteroidales > Muribaculaceae > RGIG4079. Next base: position 14,628 of record CAZCEB010000007.1, read on the forward strand.
ATCTATTGCTGCAGGCAATCTAAATCCATATTCAACCAGATTCATTTTTCGAGCTAAATCCCCCCCATACATGGCACGTATTTGAGGTATCGTTACATGGCTTTCGTCAATAATGGTTAGGAATCCCTCTGGAAAATAATCCAATAGACAAAATGGTCGCATGCCAGGTTTTCGACCATCAAAATAACGGCTATAATTTTCAATTCCCGAACAATGACCTATTTCTCTGATCATTTCAATATCGTATGTAACACGTTCATATAAGCGTTTTGCTTCAAGGTTACGAGCTTCTTTGTAAAAAAAATTAACTTGTTCTCCTAGATCCAATTCTATTTGAGCGATAGCCGAGCCAATACGTTCTTTAGATGTAACAAATATATTTGCAGGATATATTTTAAAACAATCATGAATTCCTAATGAAATATTATCATTAGGATGTAGCGTTGATATTGATTCTATTTCGTCTCCCCAAAAGATTACTCTTAAAACAATTTCTTCATATGCAAATCTAATATCTACAGTATCACCTTTCACTCTAAATGTCCCTCGTGCAAGTTCTATTTCGTTTCTACTATATAGCGCGTCTACTAAATTACGCAGGAAGACATTGCGAGGTATTTTTTTCCCTACACTAATTTCTATGACATTACTATGAAAATCATTAGGGTTGCCGATACCATATAAACAAGAAACAGATGAAACAACGATAACGTCGTTGCGACCAGATAACAACGCTGATGTTGTAGCTAAACGCAATTTATCAATTTCGTCATTAATCATTAAATCCTTTTCAATATATTTATCAACCGATGGGATATATGCTTCAGGTTGGTAATAGTCATAATATGATACAAAATATTGAACGGAATTATTAGGAAAGAAATTCTTAAACTCACTATATAATTGAGCTGCAAGAGTTTTGTTGTGACTGAGTATTAGTGTTGGCTTTTGTACACGTTGTATAACATTTGCCATAGTAAATGTTTTTCCAGAACCAGTAACTCCAAGTAATGTTTGTGCTTGGATGCCGGAATTTATTCCATCAACCAATTGCTCTATTGCTTGAGGCTGGTCTCCTGTTGGTTGATATTGTGATGATAGCTGAAAAACCATTATTTAAAGCATTAATAATACAAAAATACGAAATTAATGCTTAATGGACAATATAAATTCAGTAGCACTGCTGTTATACAGGTATTACCATCATGGGAATATCTGCATTAAACAACATTTTATGCGCTAAACTTGGATTGAAAAGACGGGCAAAGATGTTTTTCTTTTTATTTGGTACTACTATTAAATTGTATTTTCCTTCCTCTTCGATATTTTTAAATTCCTCTAATATATTTTTAGGTTTCAATGTTTCTGCTGAAAATAAATAATTTGAGAAATTACTTTGACAATATGAAACTAGTGCATTGATTGCATTATTATTTGTTATGTTTCTTTTTTTGTCAACAATTTGTATCAATGTTACATGTAAAGAGCAATCAGGGAACAACCGATATAATGCATCTAATGCAATAATATCATCTTGGTCAAGATTGCTAAAGAAGAGAACATTATTTATATCGTCAATTACTTTAATTGGAGATAATTCAGGCACAGAAAACACAGGAAATCTACAAGAATCAAGCACTTCAGCTGTTACACTACCAATTAATTCTTTCTCTTTTTTGCCTGCTCCGCGAGTACCCATTACGATAAGCATTGGCATAGATAATTTTGCATATTCAGTAATAACATCTTCAGGAACGCCTTCTCTTATATCTGTTGAAAATTTAACTGGAGGTATTTCTCCTGCTTTAATCTCCTTTTTTATGAGAGCAGTAAATTTGACCATTTCTGCGTTTATTTCCTTTTCTATGCGTTTTCTTGCATCACCAATTTCTATTTCATACGTAGGATTATTTGATAATTGCAAATTATCATTAAAATATGGATCAATAAAAGCGTGGAGAAAGATGATAGACGCTTTATTAATATTAGCTATATTAAATGC
>CAZCEB010000008.1:0-16440 GCA_964497305.1 uncultured Muribaculaceae bacterium
TTCGATCAAGACCTGGCGGAGTTCTCGGGGAGCTGGTCGTGTAGGACTTACCCGAGCACAAAGGTACGCATTTTTTTTGTGTTGACAATAGATTATCAAAAAAAAGGGTTAAAGATTGTCGGAATAACTCAAAAATCCTATATTTGCATTTATTGAATAACACTTAAATTGAAATAATATGAAAAAACTACTACGAAACATTATGGTGGCAGGTGTAGTTGCAAGTGCCACAGTTGCGGTAAACGCACAAAACACTCTGCAATTTAGCTTGGGAAGTGAAACATGGACATATAACGTCGATACAATTTTTCATGCCAAAGTGGGTCCCGGAACAACACAAACATATTTGGAACTGACAGGATCTTCACGCTTGCAAGTATTTTATTTGACAATAGATAAAACTACTCCAGGAGTTTCTATTCGCACGGTGTGTGCTACAGATAAAGTAGCCGGAACTGAGAGAACATCAACAATGGCAACACGCAAGAGTAAAGACGGGTTGATCTATTTTGCCGGAACTAATGGGGATTTCTATTCAACATCGGGAACAGCAACAAATAGTACAAGTGTGGTGGGAACACCCACAACATCATGTTTTGTCGATCGTGAAATTTATAAAACATCAAATTCCAATTATCAGTTTTCAATTGATGTTGATGGTGTAGCTCGCATAGGTCGCCACAATTATTATTCGGGAACAGCTACATTGGGAGAAAAAGTTACGTTGTTTAAAGGTGTTAATGTTACTTCGCCCAATAATGGTATAACAATATATACTCCTCGTTATTGGGGTAGCTCAAATCAAGAGGAACAAGCCGGTAATTGTGCCGAAGTTACTGCAAAACTTGTGGCAGGGGATAATTTCTATGCCGGAACAAAATTCCGTTTTGAAGTAACATCAGATCCCACTACAGATGGTGATACAACAATTCCTGCCGATGGATTTGTAATACATGGACGAGGAACATCAACAAGTGGATGTAACACAAGTGCATTGGACTTTGTGAGTGGTTTAAAAGTTGGTGATATTGTAGAGTTTGATAATGTTGTTCTTTTTGGACCAACAAAAGATTCTCAAACAGAACGCATTGTCCCTGCTCAAGTAGTGTCAGGAAATCCTAAAAATCTTTCAGGTGGTATAATTCTTGATTCTGAAGGAGAACGAGGAGATGCATCAGCATTACATCCTCGCACCGGTATCGGTATCAGTCAAACAGGCGATAGCATTATTATGATGGTTATCGACGGGCGTTCTCAAATTTCAGCCGGAGTCAGAACATCACAACTTGCAGGAGTTATGCGCTATGCAGGCGCTTATGAGGCTGTAAACCTTGATGGTGGAGGCTCATCAACACTTTATACACAAGCACTTGGAGTGCGCAACGTGGGTAGTGATGGTAATGAGCGTGCTGTTGGAAATGCAATTTTTGCAGTGATGGAAGCTCCTGAGGATAACGAAATTACTGAAATTCGTTTTAAAGATTGGGCGATGACTTTCCCAAAATATGGTATATACACCCCAACAATTTATGGCTATAACAAATATGGCGTAATGGTTAATAGTAATGTTCAAGGATTTACGCTCACTTGTCCTGCTGAATTGGGAGAAATAACTAATGAAGGAACATCATTCTTCGGTAATGGCGATGGATTGCATGCATTGACAGCTACCTACAATGGATTGACTGCAACAATACCTGTTACAATTCAATCGGCAAGTAGCGCAGAGTTTAAATATAATGATGTGTTATTGGATAATTATCGTGAGTGGCCGGTAGAAGTTAGAGCTTTAGTGCGTGGTGAATATATGCCTCTTGCATCGAATGCTCTTTCATGGGAATCGGATGATGCAAGCATAGCTCAAGTGGATGCTGAAACCGGAGTCGTAAAAGGCGTGAGCGATGGAACAACAACTATTATGGGAAAAGTAGGCGATTTTTCAGGGTCTATTAATTTGACAGTAGAGTGTCCAACAAGCCAATTAATGCCTATAGAAAAAACAGTTGATGCTGAAGCATGGACAGCCGGAACGACTGTGATAGGAGTAAAAGATTGTTCAGTAACAGCGATTGAAGGAACAGGTATGTCAATCAATTATACTTTAGACTCAGGTCGTTCACGAAGTATTTCGTTGACTCGCTCAGATTTGAAATTGTGGAGTCTTCCCGATGCAATAAAATTCACAATAAATCCCGGAACAGCAAAAATCTCAACGTTGAAAATAACCGCAAAAGCCAATAATGGAGTAGCCAAAGAATATATAATATCGTCAGTGCCCCAGGATGCAGAAACAGAATATGAAATCCCTATTTCAGCATTTGGTGATGTTAATGATATAGGTATTTATCCAATATGGATTAATGGAATGAATATTACTCTAAGCGGTGGTACATCAGGAACAACCAATAGTATTCAGTTCCCAAAATTTGATGCAGTATATAATAATGTGCCATCGGGAATAGAGGAAATAACAGTAGATAATAGTGAAGCTACCGGCCCTGCAATTTACTATAATTTGCAAGGTATGAAAATAACCAATCCCGAAAGCGGATTATATATCGTCAAGCGAGGCGGTAAGGTAACAAAAGAATTTATTAAATAATCAATAAATAAATTGTTAAGAGACTGTTTCAAATCAGGGAGAAGCAGTCTCTTTGTTATAAAAAATTATTATGATGAGAAAGGTTTTGTTTCTATGCATGTTGAGTATATCTTCAATGACTATATTCGCATCAGGGTCTGTAATATTAGAAGGAACGAGCTATGATGTTGATACATTGCGACATGTGAAAGTAGGTCCGGGTACAATGCAAACGACAATGGAGTTTTCTTCTTCAACAAAGAAGTTTCAGGTATTTGTTCTGACAATGGAGATGAAAAATCATGACAATGTTGAGTATCGTATGGAGATTGGAAATGATACGACATTAACGACTGAACGTATTTCAAGTATTGCAAACCGTAAAACAGATTCGGATACACACTATTTTGCCGGAGTAAATGCCGATTTCTTTATCACTACATCTTATGTAGCCCAGTATGCCGGAGAGCCTCACATGGATTGTATTATGAATGGCGAAATAGCAAGTACAGGTTATCTTGATGCTGCAAATTATGGACATTTTTTTATGGATGAAAATAAAAATATGTGGTGTGATAATCCAACACAATCCTTTGAAATAACATATCCTGATGGTACAGTTGTAAAGATGCCTCGCATAAATGAAGATATACATGATGGCGAAACTGTAATGTTTAACTCTAAATATGGAAAACAAACTCGTGTGTCGGGGACAACAAATGTTCAGGTGCGACTTGCTGACGGAGAATCATGGGCAGTGAATAAACCTATCAAATTGATAGTAGTGTCAGAGCCAACAGAGAATATAACTGCAATTAATGAAGGCGAAGCTGTTTTAAGTGCATTAGGCTCTGATGCTGATAAAATTTCTTCGTTGAAAATTGGAGAAGAATTGATAGCAAATTTCAATATCCAATTACAGGATTATTGTGTATCTCCTAATATAAAAGAATGTAGTGGAGGTGATGTCGTGATATTAAAACGAGGAGAAATTATTTATGAAGCCCATCGTTTTATTAATGCGATAGATGCAGATAATCCTCGCACAATGTTAGGTTATAATGAAGATCGGAGTTTGATGATATGGGGACTTGTAGATGGACGTTCTTCAATATCAAAAGGGTGTACTTATCCAGAGGGAGCCGGAATTATGAAATTTGTAGGTTGCTATGATGCCTTAAATGTTGATGGAGGAGGTTCTTCGGGTATGTATATAAATGCATTTGGTATTATTAATAATCCAAGTGATGGTAGTGAACGAGCTGTTGGGAATGGTCTTTTTGCTGTGCTAAATGCACCTAAAGATGATGAAATCTCAGAAATAAGATTTGTTGATTGGAAATTGACATTCCCCAAATATGGTATTTATACTCCTATAATATATGGATATAATAAATATGGGTTACTTGTAAATACTGATGTTCAAGGAATTAAATTGTCGTGTTCAGAAGGATTAGGCGAAATAATAAAAGATGGAACCGCATTTTATGGTAGTGGGGAAGGTGAAGGTGAATTGATAGCAAAATTCAATGACATAGAGGCAACTGTGCCTGTTTCTATTGAAACTGCTAATTCTCCCGAACTTAAATATACAGATGTGCTGATTGACAATTACAGAAAATGGCCAATTGAAGTGCAAGCATTAGTTCATCAAAATTATATGTCAATAGATCCACAAGCTCTATCTTGGCAATCTGAAGATATATCTATTGCTGAGGTTGATAATCAAGGTATATTAAAAGGCGTGAGCGATGGGACAACAACCATTACGGGAAATGTAGGCGATTTTTCAGGGTCTATTAATTTGACAGTAGAGTGTCCAACAAGCCAATTAATGCCTATAGAAAAAACAGTTGATGCTGAAGCATGGACAGCCGGAACGACTGTGATAGGAGTAAAAGATTGTTCAGTAACAGCGATTGAAGGAACAGGTATGTCAATCAATTATACTTTAGACTCAGGTCGTTCACGAAGTATTTCGTTGACTCGCTCAGATTTGAAATTGTGGAGTCTTCCCGATGCAATAAAATTCACAATAAATCCCGGAACAGCAAAAATCTCAACGTTGAAAATAACCGCAAAAGCCAATAATGGAGTAGCCAAAGAATATATAATATCGTCAGTGCCCCAGGATGCAGAAACAGAATATGAAATCCCTATTTCAGCATTTGGTGATGTTAATGATATAGGTATTTATCCAATATGGATTAATGGAATGAATATTACTCTAAGCGGTGGTACATCAGGAACAACCAATAGTATTCAGTTCCCAAAATTTGATGCAGTATATAATAATGTGCCATCGGGAATAGAGGAAATAACAGTAGATAATAGTGAAGCTACCGGCCCTGCAATTTACTATAATTTGCAAGGTATGAAAATAACCAATCCCGAAAGCGGATTATATATCGTCAAGCGAGGCGGTAAGGTAACAAAAGAATTTATTAAATAATCAATAAGATTTAAGGTCGCACAATTAAGTTGCGGCCTTTTTTTATGCTTTGTGGTAGAAAATGTGTATCTTTACTTTTTGGAATGTCATAAATAAAACTCTATGGATATTTTACTCCCTCCCAAGTCTACCGGAGAACGTGAAAATGTGAGAAACCATGCGCGACAATTGATAATTATAGGTGCTAATGGTGCCGGAAAGTCTCGTTTTACAGAACGATTGGTAAATGATTTGTCGGGTAAAGCATTTAGGTTATCGGCATTAAAGGCGTTGTATGACTCAAAAGAGCATAACAACCTTCCGGGCTCTATAGATGAACTTTGCAAAGAAGCATTGATAGGTTCATCGTTTATAAAAGATGATTCGACGTCAGAATTTGAACGCTTGATGGCTCTGCTTTTGAATGAGGAGGTCTTGAATTTGATTGCCTATAAAGTGAGAGCAACAACCGATAATAATGTGAAATTGGGAAAAACTCGATTGGATAAAGTTATCGCTAAATGGCAAGAAATCTTTCCGGAGAATAGAGCCTTGTTTGAGGGAGGTCGATTGCTGTTTAGTCGCAATATTGATCCTTCAACTTATTCGTCGGTGAAATTGTCGGCAGGAGAAAAAGCTGTATTGTATTATTTTGGGGCTGTGCTGTTTGCAATGGAGAATGCTGTGATATTTGTCGATAATCCCGGAATATTTCTTCATCCATCGATAATGAATATCGTGTGGAATAGTGTTGAGGAGTTGCGCCCTGATTGCACTTTTATTTACACGACACATGACCTTGATTTTGCATCATCACGAGCTAATAACTCAGTAATTTGGGTAAGAGGATATGATGCACAGACGGTTACATGGGACTATGCTGTATTGCCTCCTCATAGCGGATTGTCAGATGAGATATACATGACAATTATCGGGGCTCGCAAGCCGGTGTTGTTCATAGAAGGAGATGAAACACACTCGATTGATTCCAAGTTATATCCACTTGTTTTTACTGAATATACAGTAAAATCATTGGGCAGTTGCAATAAAGTAATAGAGGCAACGAGGGCGTTTAATGATTTAAATACTTTTCACCACCTCGACTCTCATGGAATTGTGGATCGCGATCGTCGTGATGCAAAAGAGGTGCAATATCTCAGAGACAAGAAAATTTTTGTCCCTGATGTTGCCGAGATAGAAAATATCTTGATGCTTGAAGATGTAATACGCACAGTAGCACGTCGCCATGGAAAAAATGAAAATCAAGCATTTGAAAAGGTTAAGTCGGCGATTTTGGTGCAATTTAAACAGGACATTCGTCAGCAAGCATTGTTGCACACTCGACATAGGGTGAAACGCACTGTAGAGTATCGTATCGATGGCAAATTTTCAAATATTAATTCACTTGAAGATCACATGGTAGATCTTGTGAATGAGATAAATCCACGAGGCATCTATGAGGCATTTTGCCGGGAGTTTCATGGATATGCCGATAGTGGTGCATATCAATCGGTGTTGCGAGTGTATAATCAAAAATCAATGATTAATACAAGTAATGTTGCGTCGATATGTGGCGTGAGTGGAGGAAAGGATGAATATATTCGATCAATAATAAAAATATTAAAAGGTAATGGGCAAGATGCTGTGCGTATAAGGCGAGCGATAATACGCTGTTTTGGAATTACAGATACAACTCCGGCATCAATGTCAAGTAATAGAAATGAAAAGAATTAGATGTTGGGTGGAGGCAATGCGCTTGCGCACTTTGCCTGTGTCATTGGCAGGAGTAATTTTGGCAATCGGATTTGCAATCGCTCATGGAGAGTATGATATGACTCCTGCATGGTTGTGCTTGGTGTTTGCATTGCTTGCTCAGATTGCATCAAATTTTGCAAATGAATATTATGATTTCAAGTCGGGACTTGATAAAAAAGGTCGAGTGGGACCTCGTCGAGGAGTAACCGAGGGTGATATAACACCGCAGGCAATGAAAATTGCAACTTATGCTACACTTGGAGCTGCCTGCATTGTGGGGTGCATGTTAATAAATTGGAGTGGATGGTGGCTCATAGGTGTAGGTGTGTTGATTGCAATAGGAGTTATTGCCTATAGCTCCGGACCTTATCCTTTATCCCGTCATGGATTGGGTGAAGTTGCAGTATTATTTTTCTTTGGAGTAATCCCTGTTAATTTTACTTATTATCTGATGACTCAAGATTGGAATATGGATGTTTTTATGGGATCTATGACCGCGGGATTGATGGGTGCAAACGTGTTGTTGGTGAATAATTATCGAGACTATGAAGATGATAAAGCTGTAAATAAGCAGACTCTTGCTGTAAAACTTGGTCGTCAATCAGCTACACGCATTTATGCTTTAAATGGAGTATTTGCTGTGATTATATTTATGCATAATCCATGGTTGGTAATGCCTCGTTGGACACTTATTTTTCCGATAATATATTTATTAATACATTCAATATTATCTATTAAAATTACCCGAAAAGAGGGTCGTGAATTAAATCCGTTTCTCGGAATGACAGCAATGGCAATGCTCTATTACTGCTTGTCGTTTACATTATTACAATTATGATTCAACTATTAAGTGATACATTGCAATATCAGGGGATAAAATTGCAAAATCCTCATCATGTGGTTATTCCTGAGGGGGTAACTGTGGTTATTGGGCCAAACGGTTCAGGAAAAACAACACTTGGTCGCATTATAGAAAAAGGTTGGAATGTGTGTACCAATCGCATAAAAAGTGATCGAGAAGGGCTGAAGATACGTAGTATCGAGTTTTATGATATACATTCCCTTGCAGGCTTTTCTGTTGCCTATTATCAGCAACGTTTTGAGTCAATGATGAATGATGAGGTGCCTACTGTAGCCGAGTTAATGGGAGAACGCATCGATTCACCACGATGGAAGCAATTATGTAAACGATTGAGATTGATAGATATTGAAGATAAATGTATTAATTTCCTGTCAAGTGGGGAACTACGTAAATTACTGATTATTAATTTGCTATTTGACCTTCCTGATGTATTGATATTGGATAATCCATATATAGGTCTTGATAGTGCTTCTCGTAAATTGCTTGATGACACGATTGAAGAGTTGTCGGCTCAAGGAGTGAATGTAGTGATGCTGTTGTGTAATCCGGTTGATATCCCTAAGGTTACATCGATGGTAATTCCTATTGAAAAACTGATAATAGGAAAACCCATTAGTCGCCAAGGCGAAATTGAAAAATTGCGTCAGGCAATGAATTATCTTTTTGACTATGCGGTAGATTTGGATAATATGCCTGCTCGCAGGACTCCGATAGAAAAAAATATTGATGTTGTGCTGAACTTGAATAAGTGTAGGGTGTGTTATGGAAAACGCACAATTCTGAGTGATGTATCATGGACAGTTAAATCGGGTGAGCGTTGGGCTCTTTCCGGTCCCAACGGCTCTGGAAAATCAACACTTTTGAGCCTTGTTTATGCTGATAATCCTCAGGGTTATACAAACGATATCACATTGTTTGATCGTCGGCGTGGTACAGGAGAAACGATATGGGATATTAAAAGTCGCATAGGATATATATCGCCTGAAATGCATCTTTATTTTAATAGCATGAGTGATGTGGTTTCGATGGTTGCTCAAGGACTGAATAACACTATTGGCGATTTTAGGGTGGTTACTCCAGAACAGAAGCAAGAAGCAATGCGGTGGTTGAAAATATTACACATTGAACATCTTGCCGACCATAGGTTTAATACGCTATCAACAGGGGAACAAAGGCTTGCGTTGCTTGCTCGCACGTTTATAAAACAACCGCAATTGTTAATCTTAGACGAGCCTTTGCATGGACTTGATATGGCACGTAAACGCAGTGTCAGAGCAATAATAAACCGCCTCGTGGCACGAGACGGTCTGACACTTATATATGTAACACATTATCTATCGGAAGTCCCTGATTGTGTAACTCATACAAAAACATTGGAAAAGATTTGAATCTCTATGTCGCAACACAGAATGTTGACATGAGCATTGTGCTTATCCAGATGTAGATAATTACACCTATAACGTCGTTGGTAATCGTAACGAATGGTCCGGTTGCAATGGCTGGATCGATTTTAAATCGTTCAAGAGTTAGAGGTACTAATGTGCCAAATACTGAAGCAAATAATACTACTGCAAATAATGATAGAGAAACTGCTATTGTTGTAACATCGGTTGCTCCAAATGAGAATAGGTTATAAATAAATACCAATAACGATATTATTGTTGCATTGATAATGCCCACTCCAAATTCCTTAAATAATTGGCTTGCTGAACTCTTGACGTCAAGAGAGCCATTTGCGAGACCTTGAACGACAATCGCTGATGATTGAACGCCTACGTTCCCTCCAGTTCCTGCAATTAGAGGAATGAATAATGCCAAAGCCGGATTAATGGCAAATCCTTCCTCAAAATTTCCAAGTATCCAAGCATTTCCTATTCCACCGAGTATGCCAATTAATAGCCATGGTAGTCGGGCTGTAGTTTGTTTAAATATAGTATCATCGGTTTCGATATCGGAAGAAAGACCTGATGCCAATTGGTAGTCGCGTTCTTGAGCTTCACGCACTTGATCCATCACGTCGTCAACAGTGATGCGTCCCACGAGTCGTCCTATTGAATCAATGACCGGCATTGCTACAAGATTATATTTTTCAAAATCAAGAGCAACATCATCAATTGGAGTATCAGTTTTTACCGATACCGGGTCGTTTTGCATGACATGCTTGATTTTTGAAACAGAGGGATGGGTGATCATCTTTTTTAGCGGGAACACTCCTCGCAATTTATAATCGTTGTCGACAACATAGACATTGTAGATTTCGTCCATGTCTTCGGCTTGAACACGCATCTGTTTGACACATTCGGGCATACTCCAATTCTCGTTTACAACGATCATCTCTGTCCCCATGAGTCCCCCGGCTGTGTCTTCGTCATATTTTAGAAGGTCAATGATGTCTCCTGCTTGTTCAACATCGTCGATGTGTGAAAGGATTTCATCTCGATCCTCTTCGTCAAGTTCCTTGATGATGTCAACCGCATCATCGGTATCAAGATAATCTATTTGCTTGGCGATGTCTTCAACCGGCATGTCGCTCAATAGTTCTTTACGATCATCTTCGTCAAGCTCTATCAAAACATCGGCAGCTTGTTCATCATCAAGCAATTTATATAGATAGTCGGCCTCTTCTTCATGCAGATTTTCATATAGCTCTGCAATATCGGCTGGGTGTAATCCTGCTAACTCACGGCGAGCCGCATCATCATCGCGACGTTCAATGATGTCGCGAATGAGTTTTAAATATTCTGGAGTATATTCTTTCATTATGTGAGTTAGTTACGCAGATTTGATATTATATTTGTTAGCTCTATGAATTGCTCGACGCTCAATTGCTCAGGTCGTAGTGCAAACATGGGATTGTCGGGGATTGTCATTCCGGCGGGAAGTAGAGATTTCAAAGAGTTTCGCAATGTTTTGCGTCGTTGACCAAATGAGGTTTTAACTACCGTTTTAAAAAGTCGTTCGTCGCAACCAAGGTCGGTTACACTATTGCGAGTTAACTTGACTACTCCCGATTTTACTTTAGGGGGAGGGTTAAATACATGTTCGCTAACTGTAAACAGATATTCAACATCATACCATGCTTGTAAAAGAACGCTTAATATACCACGAGTTTTATTTCCCGGAGGTGCAGCAAGACGTTCGGCAACCTCTTTTTGTAACATCCCGGAGCAACATGTAACGGAGTCCTTAAAGTCTAAGACTTTGAAGAATATTTGTGATGATATATTATAGGGATAGTTGCCAATTACACAAAATGGTTTATTTCCCACTTTTGATGCGAGATCCATTTTGAGAAAATCTTCTTCAAGAACACGTCCCGATAGTTCAGGAAAATAGCGATTGAGATAATCAACGCTTTCTGTGTCGATTTCAACTACAGTTAAGTCATGTCCTCTATCCAATAAATAACGCGTAAGCACGCCCATTCCGGGTCCCACCTCAATAATGGGTACTCCTTTGTATTCATCAAGAGTGGCGGCAATGCGATCGGCAATGCTTAGGTCGGTTAGAAAATGTTGACCGAGAGCTTTTTTAGGTTTTACTTGCTGCATGGTACATTTCTTTTAAGTTGGACAATCGAAACACTTTATCGCTTCAAAACGATTTTGAGCATACAAAGATAACGTTTTTCTCCATTTATGAGAAAAACGTTATCAAAAAAGATTATTTTAGATAATAATGTTATTGATAAAGTATTGTTGTGATGCTTTCCTTGCCGAGATAATATAATCGAGCGCGTATTTCATGAGCATCGGTTTTTATCGGCTTAGTGTATATTGGAGAGTCGATTGTTGGCTCGCTTCCGTCAAGAGAATAACGAATAATGGCTTTCTCATAGGGACTATTCATTTTAATAGTTCCTTTGTTGCTGATTATGCCCGGTTGACGCAGGCGGAAATTACAATCGTTACCTATTGCAGATAATTCTTTTTCTGAAATGAGTTTGTTGAAACGTGCATTGGTATATGTTTCATTGGCATTCCATGCTCGTTCGGCTAAACCAAACATTTTTGGGAATAGATAGTATTCAAGTTGTTGTGGCGAACGCATGGTTTCGGCAAAAACATGACCGCATAAACCGATGATTTTACCTTTGGCATCGGCAGGTGCCGGACACATTTTTTCAGGATAACCATTTAACGATGCAAATTCATCAACTACACCACCCCATATCAATCCCGGCTCATCGGGATGATAGTTATAGGACTGGTCGAGATAGAAATGGTTTACATTGCTGAGGATAACCGGATATCCGCTTTTAAGAGCTTGGACCGAAACATGTCGGTCTATAGGAGCTTTGGAGTTAAATACTGTCCAACAGTTTACACCTCCGGTGAGTGGCGCAATCTCAGAATTATATTCATCACTGTGCCCTATGGCAATTTCTTGCCATCCATTCATGGGGATTCCGCGCTCAGCAAGAATGTTGGCTATTTGTTTGACAAAATAGGCGTGCAGACCTTTTTCTCCGTCAAGATTTTTTTCTTTAATGAGGGCTTGAGTTGATGGAGAGCCATTCCACGCTCCATGAGGGACCTCGTCTCCTCCAATATGTATGGCTGTGAGTTCAACACCTGCATCTTTGTACATTGAGATAATCTCACCAATTACTGTGCGCATGAAATTAACCGGACCCGGTAGTGCCGGGTTCATTATGTTGTCATGAAACGCTTGCGCTGAAGTGTATTTTGAAGAGTCTCCATCTTCGATAAGACGATATAATGGGTCTCCTGTGCGTCGGTAGCGTGCTTCCATTGCTTTTATTGCAGCACGAGCATGTCCGGGAGACTCTATTTCGGGAATAACATCAATGCCAAGTGCATGACATTTTTTTAGGAATTCAATAAATTGCCTACGAGTAATGTAGCCGTTTGAGGTCCCTTTTGTTTCATCAGGATTTCCGTTGCCTGTAAATATCTGGACAAGATGTTCATTTTCATCAAGCGTATAACCACGTCGAGATCCTATTTGTGTCAGTTCAGGGAATGATGGAATTTCAAGACGCCATGCTTCATCATCGCAGAAATGGAAATGAAGTTTATTCATGCGATATTGAGCAAGACGGAATGCAACATCTTCAAGGGTTTCAAGTGGCTGGTTATTACGAGCAATGTCAATCATGACGCCACGATAGTGAAAATCGGGATAGTCCTCAATGATGGCAGTAGGGATTTTGCCATTATTGCGATGCCATAGCTTCATCAGCATCATTCGCGCAATCTTCTCAGCTTGTTTTGATGCCGCTTCAATAATTACGTTCTCCTTGTTGATTGTGATGCGATAGAACTCATAATTATCATGGCTAATTGGATTGACTATAGGGTTTATTGCTTGTTTACAATATCCTTTCTTTGTCGGCTTGACGCTTTTGAAAGACGGGATAATGTCAAATGCTCCGAGTTTATCACTTGTTTTTAAAGTTTCGTTGAATTTATATATTTCATCGCCATAGGGCATGCGGTCATTATTTGGCAGTTTCCACATTTCAGGCGATGAAGATATTGATGAGTAGGTAAATTCCACAGGAACAACTTTCCCATCTTTCATTACAGCATGAAAACCATCAGGACGATAACTTACATTAACAAGAGAGCCACGAGTGCGAATATCAATTACAACACTATCTTCTCCAAAACGAGGGCTTGTCAAATAGTAATAGCCGGGGATGATTTCATGAATAGCATCGCCATCGGTCAACGTCTGCATTTTGCGTGCAAATTGGTTAAAACATAGTCGGTCAATATCTGTTGAGCCTTTAATTGTGAGACGTTGGATATAAAAAGCTCCATTATCATCAGAACTATTGCCGAGAGACTGCCATTTTACAGTGGGCGTGGCATTAGATAAGAGAGAAATAAGGATAGTTGATATAATGAGAATGATACGCATTATGGATTATTTATTAGTAATTTGGTTATATAAATTGGCACATCCATTTTGGAGAAGGTCAAGAACGAGTTCAAATCCTTCGGCTCCTTCATAATAAGGATCGGGAATGTGGTCATAGCGGAAAGTCATATCGACAAATCGAGCCATTGGGATAATCTTGGCTTCATCCTCGTCGGTAAGAGCTATACGACGCAGATTAACCTCATTAGAGGCATCCATGGGAATGATTATGTCAAAAGTTTTAAAATCATCATAGCACACCTGTCGGCATCGATGGGTTAATTCCAATCCACGACGGCGTGCATGAATGCGCATGCGATGGTCGGGCAAGTCTCCAATGTGATAGCGACCTGTTCCGGCAGAATCGATTTCCCAATTCTCGGCATCGTTATTCTCCTCCACAATGCCACGGAACACCCCTTCAGCCGCCGGCGACCTACATATATTTCCCAAGCATACAAACAATACCTTTATCTTCTCCTTGCCATGTAGAGAACGTAATGCTGTTATTTTTCTATCCATGGTTTATATAGGCATGAAGGTGGTGGAGTTGACGTATGTTTGTTCAAATTCTTCATGTGTCATGATGAATAAGCGGATTGTTTGAATAAGGCTGATAATACTAATTGCTAAAGGAATAAGTATGGTCCAACAAAAAATCAATGTGCCTATTAGGAATAATATTCCTGCTCCGATTTTTCCAACGTAGAAATAATGTACACCAAATCCTCCAAGGAAGAATGCGAATAGTGCTGCCACTCCACGACTTTTGCCACTTGGTCCATTGTCAAATACACCAATCTGCTGTGTAGGTTGTGGCGGAGGTGGAGTTGCTTGTGCTTGTTGTGGTTGAGATGGCTCTGGAATTGGAGGTGGTAGTTGGATTTCAATAGGACAACCACAATTTGGGCAAGTCTTTGCTTTATCTGATACTTGATGACCACATTCTGAACAATTAATTAGTGCCATAGTTATTTGGATTTTAAGTGTTTAATATCATTATAGATGGCTGATGCTGTTGCGTGTGCAGCATTGCTGTCGCCAAGTATATCGCGCATGTGCTGATAGTCGGCAAGCATTTTGTCGCGTCCTGGAATACCAGGTAAAATTTTTTCTACTTCGGATGAGACTTCATTGGCGTTACAATGATGCAATAGCATTTCAGCAACGATAGCATCGTTGGCTATAAGGTTAGGCAACGATACATAGTTTACTTTTAATATATGTTTGAATAGGTTGTATGAAAATTTTGAGCCATTGGCACGATAGCACACTACCTGAGGCGTGCGTAACAATGCTGCTTCAAGTGTGGCTGTGCCTGATGTAACAAGTGCGATATCTGCATGTTTCATCAGGTCAAATGTCGCACCGGTAACTATTTGGTAGCTTGTGTATTTGCGATAAGTCTCGCTTTCAATTCCGGGAGCGCCTGCAACGATGGGATTGAATTGAGGGAAGCGTTTTGCTACATCAAGCATGATGGGCAGATTGTTGCGTATTTCTCCTTGTCGACTTCCCGGGACAAGTGCAAGAATCGGTCTGTCGGGCAGATTGTGTAAAGATAGAAATGTTTGTCTATCGGGAGTATTTTGTGCACGTTGCTCTATCTCTTCGACTGAAGGATTGCCCACATAGGTGATTTCATAATCATGCTTGCGGTAAAACTCCACTTCAAAGGGGAGAATTGAGAATAATCGACGCACATATTGTTTAATCTCCTTTACGCGATACTCTTTCCATGCCCACACTTTTGGAGAAATGTAGTAATATACCGGTATCCCTAAGTCGTAGGCGTGTCGTGCAAGTTTGAGATTAAAACTTGGATAGTCCACTAAGATGAGTGCGTCAGGCATAAAATCAGAAATGGCTTTTTTTGCGCGTTTCAGATTGCCGAGCACTTGGGGCAGATGCCTAATTACTTCGCTAAATCCCATGTATGCCATTTCGCGATAATGGATTACAGGGGCGGTGTTTGATGCTTTGTGCATTAAATCACCGCCAAGATAGGCAAATGTAGCTTCTTTATCAGTCTTGCGTATTGCTGAAATTAGCGCAGCTGCATGTATGTCTCCGGAGGCTTCGCCCACCGACAAGAAATATTTCATCGTCTCATAAACGTTTATTCCACAAAGATAAACTTTTTCGAGCGACTATATAATGCAAAGCTGATTTTTTTGAAAACTCGTTCTAAAAAAATATTTAAAGGTCAGAAAAACTCTATTTCGATGAAGTTTATTATACTAAGTTTAATTGTTTTAATTCTTATATCGAATTCACGCTAAAATTATTGATATGATATAAAATAATTTGTTATTTTGAGCCAAACAAATATTTGGCTAAGAAAGGGCTAACTCTCAGTATTGAACTTAAAAATAGGCATAACCCAATAACAAGAAAAGAAAGGATTAATGCAATTATTAATTCTAAAGTTGGAGATGGGTTAATTTGTAAATAAGGTAGAATCCAAGTGAGAATATTTTGAATAAAAAAGAAATGAAGAAGATAAATATCAAGAGTTCGTCTTCCTATAAATTTAAGACCATTGCTCAAGTAGTTAGATTGTTCAAAGAATACCTTATTCTTTCTAAATAATGCAAAAATTGTAATAATTCCGAAACAGCCAAGTACTAGTTTAAGAAATATGTAAAAAACAAAACTTATTGAGAATTTTAAATATATGATAGATAGAATGAAGAATGTTGCAATAATAATTGAGATGGATATATTATTATCAAGAATTTTAGATTGAAACAGATTGAAATATTTTTTACATATAATTCCCATGGCAAAGAATATAAAATAATGAAGAGGTAGAGAGAAAAAAGCCATAATATAGAAAGGGAATGATTTGTTCCCGAAAATATATAAGATTAAGCCAGTGATTATTAATATGATACCCCCCCCTAATTTCATATTTTTAAT